>CABURG010000046.1 GCA_902493835.1 uncultured Collinsella sp.
CGGTCGGCCCCATGCCGTCCTCCGTCGCCAGGAGGAAGAGCTCGACCTTCTCCCTGCTGTACATGCGAACCTCCAGTCCGGACCGCCCCGCGGTCCAACTTTCTGTCCGCACCCCCTTTGTCCTACTCTATCCCCATTTTTCACCGACACCAGTGAGGAATGTAGGGAACCGCGCCAAAAAACGAACGGGACGGCGCCCAAAAAAGAGGCCCCAAGTGGGGCCTCTATATGGTGGAGATTATCTTGAAAGGCAGCGGACTACTCCGCACAGCGACACACGATCCTCGCGATGCTTTACGTGTTTTTTACTGCTCGCTATTCGCAATCGCCTGGTCGATAAGTTTGTTGAGTGCTGCGCGCTGCTCGGCGGAGCTGATGGCTCCCACGATGGGCTCCCCTACGATGTTGCCATTCTGATCGATGACATACGTTGTCGGGAACGAGAACAAATTTGACGTGAACTTACCGGCCTCGCTATCCGACTTGAACCAGATGTTCTTATACGTCACGCCCTTCTTGCTCAGCACGTCCTTGGCATCTGCAATCTCGCCCTTGTTGCCATCGAGCGTAAAGGAATTGACGCCCACGACCTGGCCGCCCTTCTTGGCAAGCTCCTGATTCAGTTTCTCAAGATCGCCCAGCTCGCTCACGCACGGCTTGCAAGTGGTAAACCAGAAGTTCATGACGGTGACCTTGTTCTTAGAGAACAGCTCGTCGCTGTTCACGTCGTTGCCATCCAGGTCCTTGCCCGTAAAGCTGGGGAACTTCGTCGCCTCGCTCGAAGCATTGGCACCAGCCGTCATGCCAGCGGTCGAAGCGTCGACGCTCTCGCCTGCACTCGGCGTGCTTCCACAGCCGGGGAACTCCTTCTCCAGGCTCTCGAGCTTGTCCTCGATCTCCTTGATCTGCTGTGCACCGGCCTTGAGCGTCTTGAGCTCATCCGCCGTGAACTCATCCTTGGCGCCGTCGATGGTCTTGAGCAGGAAATCGCCGTAATTGCTGCCGTCCTCAATCATTGCCGAGTCTTTATTTGCCGCATTGAATACCTTTTCCCACAGCGCGTTATCACTCGAAAAGATCTCGTTCTCCTTCTGCATGAGCTTCGCATACAGCTCGGCGGCCTCGTCGGCATTGGCCGGCTTCTGCGCAGTGAGTTCTGCGATCTTAGGATCGGAGCTCGCAGATTCGCTCGCATTGCCACCAGGTGCCGAGCACGCCACAAGACACAAGGCCAGTACCGGCACCATAAACAGGGCCGCAATCTTAGAAAGCTTCATGGTCATTCCTCCGTTTTGTCGAAGCTTGTTTACTTTTTATCGGCGGTCAAGGGAGGCTTTTCCGCCGACACATCCAGGCCATAGCGATAGCTGATGGCATCGACGGGACAGGCCCCGATGCACTTTCCGCACCGGATACATTCGGCATGATTGGGCGCGCGGACCACATCAACGTCCATCTGACAAACCTTTGAGCACTTGCCGCACGAGACGCATTTGCATGCATCGACCCGGATCCCCAATAGGGACACCTTATTCATGAGCGCATAGAATGCGCCGAGTGGACAAATCCATTTGCAGAAGGGGCGGTAGAACAAAACGCTCAGCACTACCACGGCAATGAGAACTGCAAGTTTCCAAGTAAAGAGATGTCCCAACGCAGATCGAATGCCGGCATTGGCAATGGCCAGCGGAATGGCACCCTCGAGCACGCCCTGCGGACAGATGTACTTACAAAAGAACGGGTCGCCCATGCCCACGTCGTTAACCACCAAGACGGGCAGCAGCACCACGGCAAACAGCAGCACGACGTACTTGATGTACGTGAGCGGCTTGAGCTTTTTCGTGGAGAACTTTTTGCCGGGAATCTTATGGAGCAGCTCCTGCAGCCAGCCAAACGGGCACAAAAACCCGCATACAAAGCGTCCCAGCAGCACGCCGAGCAAAATGAGCGTACCGGTGACGTAGTAGGAGAAGTTAAACTTAGATGAACCCACCACCGACTGGAACGACCCGATGGGGCACGCACCCGATGCCGCGGGGCACGAATAGCAATTAAGTCCAGGTACGCAGACTGTTTTTCCCGCGCCCTGATAGATGCCGCCTTTGGCAAAGTTTGGCAGGTGAATATTGGTGACCAGCGTCGCCGCCGCCTGAATGAATCCGCGAAATCGGGCCAAAACATGCGACGCAGTGTTTTCTCTTTTATCCAATTCCGATACACTCCAAGCACAGCCTAATCGCTTTGGCCAGCACGGCATCCGCCTCGCCACGCATAACACCAAAGCACACCATGGTAATTCCGACGATCAACAAAGCGACCTGTACCATGGGTTTTACCGCTTTGAACAACCTGACCACTCCTTTCGTTACGCAACCATTGAACCATATCGACCATAAAATCCGTGTTAAGCGCGATTTGAAATGTGCAAGGAGACTGTTATGCGTATTTTGATCGTCGAAGACGAGCGAGCACTGTGCGATGCAATCGCACGCAGCTTGCGAAACTTGGCGTACAGCGTCGACTACTGTCACGACGGACAGGAGGCGCTCGACCTACTGGACATTGAGGCCTTCGACCTCGTAGTACTCGACCTCAACCTTCCCCGTATCGACGGCATGACCGTGCTCAGGGAACTTAGGAAAACCGACTGCGAGACCAAGGTACTGATTCTGTCCGCGCGTGGCGAAGTATCCGATAAAGTCGCCGGACTCGATGCCGGCGCCAACGATTACCTCACCAAGCCGTTTCATCTGGACGAGCTTGCGGCAAGGATCCGCAGCCTTACCCTCAGACGCTTTACACAAAGCGACATAGTTTTAACCTGCGGAAAGCTCCGCTTTGACGCCAAGGCGCGCATCGCCTCCGTGGACAGCGAGGCTTTATCTCTTACGCGCAAGGAAACGGGAATCTTGGAATACCTGATGCTTAATCAGGGGCGTCCGGTAAGCCAAGAGGAGCTTATCGAGCACGTTTGGGATAGCAGCGTGAACAGCTTTAGCAACGCAATCCGCGTTCACATCTCGTCACTCCGCAAAAAGCTACGCAGCGCTTTGGGATACGACCCGATTCGCAATCGGATTGGAGAGGGCTACGTTATGGAGGATGGCGAATGAAAGGGCTTTCGCTGCAATGGCGCATAACGATTATGACGGCACTGCTGACGTGTGCAGCATGCGTGCTGACAAACTGCCTGGTCGGCTATACGGGCATGCGCTACATGGATGCCATCGGCAGTAACATCTCGGCCTTTAACGCAACCGGCGAAGATTCGCCCCAGGCGTTCGACCCAACGAAAGCGACCCCCGATGACAAGGTCACGATCGTCGTAAACGACGCACAGGAGTCTTTTGGCACGACAACCTGGTACATCACGGCTGGAGTCACACTCCTTGGCGGCGTGCTGACATACTTTGTGAGCGGCCGTGCGCTCAAACCGCTACGGGATTTTGCAGCCCAGGTTGAGCGTGTGCAGCCTGACAACCTAAGCGAAATCAGACTCAGTGAAGATGTGCCCACCGAGCTACAACAATGCAGCGCCTCTTTCAACGACATGATCGCCCGTCTTGGCGAAGGGTTCTCTGCACAGCGTCAGTTTACCGGCAACGCCGCACACGAGCTGCGCACCCCGCTCGCCCTTATGCAAGCACAGATTGAACTATTCATCTCCGAGCACTCCGGTCTGCAATCCGAAACAGCCGAGCTGCTCGGCCTGCTACAAGAACAAACCGAGCGCATGTCTCGAATGACCAAGGTATTGCTTGAGATGAGTGAGCTCCGCAGCGTTCCTTGCGAGGACGATGTTGAACTCGGCCCCCTGTCCGAAGAGGTCCTCACCGACCTTGCGCCACTTGCCGAAAATAAGGGCATAGCCCTCAATTGTGCTGGAGACGCTTTAGTAATCGGGGGCGACACGCTCCTCTATCGGCTGGTGTTTAACCTGGTCGAAAATGCCATCCGTTACAGCCGCCCCGACTCGACTGTCAGCGTCTCCATCAGCGACAGCGACAGCCACGTGCTCCTGCGAGTCAAAGATGAGGGCCCGGGAATACCCAAGCAGTACCGAGAGAGCATCTTCCAACCGTTCTTTCGCCTGGATAAATCCCGCAGCAGGGCATACGGCGGCGCAGGACTCGGACTAGCGCTCGTTTGGGAGATTGCAGCGCTTCACGGTGGCACGGTAGAGGTCGAAGCAAGTTCCGAGAACGGGACCACCATGCTCGCAAGCCTTCCAAAACGATCCGTAGCGTTAACCGAACAGTAAAACGAAAGGGGTCCCGAGCAACAGGGGTACAATTGCTGCATTGTTGCCAGCTGTTGGGAGATGGAAGATGGACTGCGATGGCTACCCATGCGTTCCCATGCCGTTGATGTGCACCGCCTTTGTGCCGGGGCAGATTGACGCTGCGGTTGCAGGCATTTCCGACCCCGATTCGCGCGCCATCGCCACGGCAGAAGCGCTGTACTTTCGCGGACAGGCCACCCTCGCTGCCAAGACGGCACGACCCTATCTTGACGCCACCGACCCCGCACTGCGCTATTCCGCATGCCTTATCTGCGGATATGCCAGTCTGTCGCTCAACCGTATCGCCGATGCCCGCCGTTGCCTTGCGGGCATCCTCGATACGCCAGCTGACGAGGAATCGTCCGCCGTCCACGCCACGCATATCCTGTTCGCCTCCGCCGCGAGCGTCCTGCTGCACTTGCCTTCCCCGTATTCCGCCGAAGAGTTTTATCCGCTTGCGGCGCATCTGCCCGAAGGCCTGCGCCTGTTCGCCAGCTACGTGATGGCACATGCCCTGTACCTGCGCGGCGAATATGGCCGCAGTCTGGGCATGGCGGAATACGCCCTGATCATGAAACAGGGAAGTTATCCCATCTCGGAGCTGTTCCTGCACCTGTCGGCTTCCATGGCCTGCATGAGCCTCAAAGACGTCGACGCCGCAAAGGCACACTTCGGAGCCGCTTGGGACATTGCGCGTCCCGACGGCCTTATCGAACTCATCGGCGAGCACCACGGCCTTTTGCAGGGGCTTATCGAGGCGTGCCTAAAAACGCAATACCCTGACGATTTCGCACGCATCATCGAAATCACGTACCGCTTCAGCTACGGCTGGCGGCGCATCCACAACCCCGATTCGGGCGAGGACGTGGCCGACGATCTAACGACCACGGAGTTCACCATGGCCATGCTCGCCTGTCGCGGGTGGACCAACGCCGAAATCGCACGCCATATGGGAGTATCGCCGGGCACCGTCAAAAACCGCCTATCAGGAGTGTATGCCAAGCTTGGTATCGGAACTCGCGCCGAGCTGGTTGCCCACATGTTGCGCTAGCGGTCAGACTGCCCGATGTATCGAAAGCGCTCCGGGGGCTTAGCGCTTTCGCGCGCTCAAATTGGACATTTTGGCCATCGAACGGCACTACCACCACGGGGCACCTTCTCGCAAAATTGGATTATTTCCTCCGATATTTGCGGGATGGGAGCCCAAAATGCTTGATCGCCGTTCGCTACTTGTTGCCGGAGCGTCCTCGCTGGCGAGCATTATGTTGCCGCGCGTGCCGGGAAGCGCAAACGCCTTCATATTGCCGTTCGCGCCCACCGAAGCCTATGCCGACGAAAAAGACCCCTTCAGGGTGCTCGTTCTCTCGCGCACCATGTTCGGTGTGGTCGTGGTCGACGTCGCCAACAAGAATACGCCCATCATGGGTGCCCAGGTCACGCTCGCGTCGCGTTATGCCGCGGGCAAGCAGCTCACCGCCACGACCGACGACGAGGGCACGGCCATCTTTGAGGTCGCTCCGCTTTCGGAAGGCTACGTGGACGAGGCGACGCTTCTCGACGCGTACGACTTTAACGGCGGCATCTCCATTAGCATGGTGGGCTACCGTGATGTCGAGATTCCCCTTGCGCGTATCCAGGGCGGCACCGCCATAACCGCGCCCACACGTCCGCTTTCCGACGGCAAGCCGTACTTCCGCCAGCTCACATTCGACGAATGGGACATCCAGTACGCTGAAGCCACGTTCATGGCATTGCCAAAGGACGACACGGCAAACGACCAACCCGACACGCACGCCTTTACCGTGCAGGCACATCTGCCACAGGGTGGACAGGCAACGCTGCGCATCAACAAAGTGATGCCCGCTGCGGGCAGCTCATCCGAAACCGTCACGCAGATTGGCCAAGTCAAGGCCAGCGCATCGGGCGCGGATAATCTGGCGACGTTCACGCTCGAAGACAAGTTCCTCGATGCGGCATCGGGCCTTCTGGAAGAAGGGTGCAAGCTGCGCTTTGTCCTCGACTACCAGGGCAAGACCTATACACTCTCCTCCCCCATGGCCGTTGTCACCGCGCCGGCCGCAAAGGCAGAATCGGGCTCGACCACTATCGTCCCCACTACCATGGACCAAGAGATCGCTCCGTTTGATTTCCCCGCGGCGTTTCCCGGTATCGGCGGCAATAAGTTCACGTGCTGGATGCCCACATTTCCAATCCTCTTCGATTTCTCGTTTGCTGGATACGTGCTGTTTGGCGGAGGATACAAACCAGCCAGCTATATGAACGATTCGGGCAACCCTGATCCGGAATACTGGAAGAAATCGCCGCGCGAGTCGGGCGCCAAGCAGGCAAACCGCTACCTCGACGAGATGGAGGGGAAGTGGAATCAGTACAAGAGTATGAGTGCCGGTTCGGGCACCGATCCAAGAAACACCAAGCTCCTTCGCCACCATTGTACGCTGCTGTTCACGATGGATATCGCCACACAGCTGTACGGCTCGCTCGCCTACGATTGGGTGGGCAAAACCTGGGGCAACAACAACGACCCCGCATACGGCAATATTAAGGCACTCTTCCAAGTAAGAACCGACCTCAATTGGACCGAGCAGTTTACCCTAGGACCGGTGCCGTTTTTCCTAAACGTCAACCCCTGGGTGCTGGCGAAGCTGGCGCTCGCCGTGGGTGCCCACACGCACGGCAGCGGCGCGGCTTTTTTTAAAAACATTTCGCTCGACTATTCAAACACCCTCGGGCTCGTTCACCATCCAGATCGGGCTTGCCGTCACCTTTGGCGCCGGCGTTGCAGGCGTCGCTTCGTCTGCCGTGCGTGGCGCCGCATCCCTCACGCTGTTCATTGGGTACGAGAAGGCAGATGGACACCAGCTTCCGCGACTGCGCGTAGGTGCAGACGTCGATGTCGATGTGATACTCCAGTTCGTAATGTTCAAGTGGACCACCAAGGCTTGGTCGGGGTCGTGGCCCACACTCCTCGATTCGTGGAATATGTCGGTGAACAATGGCAACCAGTATGTGCTCCAGCGCTCTGAGCTCGCATTGGGTGGAGATACGCCTTACACGTTGGATGCCCGCTTCGGCACGCCCAGCAACATCGAGGCGGGCGGCGTGCCGCAATTTATCGCATCGGCCACCATCGTCACCAACGCCGAGCTGCTCGCACGCGCCGAGGTTAAGGCCGCTGTCGTAAACGTCGCGCCCGTCGTGCGCGATTGGGATCAAGCGGTCACGCGCATTGAGCTCGAGGCGGATGCAGAAAGCGACGACACGGGACAGATCGAGCATTTCGTCCACGTGCTGATGGAGAACGATGAAAATGCCGCGCCGATGTATGAGTACACCTACATCGGTCAGGCAACGAACGCCGTTGCGGACCCCAACGCCAATTCTGCCGGCGTGTCGGAGGACGAGCGTGGCGGTATCAAGCCCTCGAGCGACAACGTGCTGTTTGCTGGCGTGCTCAGCGAAGCCCACATGAAGCTGGCAATGATTGCCGGCGTAGAATGCCTGTTCCGTATCGCCTCGGTGCGCTACGGCGAGAATGGTCGTTCGCGCCTGGTGGTGCATACAAAGACGAACGGCACGTGGTCCGCTCCCACGCCCGTGGACTTCCCCCTTGGGTTTGGCGAGGGCGACGTGGAGCGCGACGGCATATACGATTACGACTTCGACGTGGTGGAATATACGGACGGAAGAGGAAACCAGGACGCCTACGTGCTGCTGGTCTCGGGCGAGCGCCCCGCCGACGACGACACCCATTTCGATACGGCGAGCACATCCGGCATACTGTCCGTTGTGCGCCTGCGCATAAGCAACGACGGAGTTCGCGTGATATCGCACACGTCGTGGCGCAGCATCTCGCGCGGACGCCTTCAGGAGGATGGCTACCATTGCCTGCAGTGCCCACGCATCACGGTGGGCAAGACGCTGGTCGACGGACGCCTGTCGGGTGCCTACCTCCACCGCCGAGGAACCACCGCAGAAAAAGCGCTCGGCAGCGAGGCCGAGGTTTCGCTGGAGTGCTTTACCCTGTGGTCGGACGTTTCGGGCGACAGCCTGACGTTCCGCCAAGTTCTCCGCTTTCCGCAGGCACCGTCGAGCATCGAGCTAGGCGCGCCCGAGAATATCAACGGCAAAATGGTGGTGCCCGTTGCATACGAGACTGCAGGCGGTTGTGGCTGCGCATCGTACGCCGTGATCG
This sequence comes from uncultured Collinsella sp., assembly GCA_902493835.1. Taxonomy (GTDB): domain Bacteria; phylum Actinomycetota; class Coriobacteriia; order Coriobacteriales; family Coriobacteriaceae; genus Collinsella. Next base: position 8,496 of record CABURG010000046.1, read on the forward strand.
GCCAGTCCATTGCGGGCTGGGGCGTTATGTCGCCAGATGCCACAGTACCCCACGCGGTGCCGTGGCCGCAGCACACAGGCTTTTTGGCAACCGTCAACGAGCAACTGCAGCATATTGCTTGGACGCGAGGCGCATCGGCATTTGCAACGCAGCCCGTGGGTGCCGCAGGCTGTGGCCCGGCATCGTTTAGCGTAAGCAACAACGGCAGGTGCGTGCTCTATGTAGAGAACACCGATGGCAAGGTGGGACAAACCTACGACGAAGAAGGCAACCCGGTAGCAGTGATGGGCAAGCACTTCCGCATCTTCGCCAGCACCTTGGCAGGCGATCTATTCACGGAGCCGTTCGTGATGTGTGAGCTGGACCATCCCGTCGATCAGGTAACAACATTTTTGACGTCGGGGGGCATGCTCTCCGCGCTCGCCACGCACATTGTGAGTGCAGAGAAGAGCGAGGCAGAGCTACACGGCATCGAAGTGCCTCTGGTGGCATGCGCGACGCCGACGGGCGCGGTAGCCACCTCGGGCGCGGTGGTGCCCGGAGCAGCAGGCGAATCCTTCATGGTCACGGTGCGAAACGACGGCAACACCTTGCTGACCGCCGGCACGATCGATCTGTACCGAGAGGGCTCCAGCCAGCCGTTCTCCAGCGCATCCATCGGATTCGGAGTGAACGCACGCATGGCTTCGATCTACGATCCGGAGCTTGCCAAGGACGCTTCGGCCAACGATATGGCACACGTGAAGTACGCGCTCGAGACGTTGGGTGCACGTTTTGCAACGCACCCGCTGGTAGCCGACAACGGCAACGCCGTGCTGGCACCGGGTTGCACGGCACAGTTCCGCATGAGCTTCGCCATCCCCGAGAGCTGGAGCGACGAGGTGGGCAAACGCGTAACGCTATATGCGAAGGCGCGTAATCTGGTGGCGCTCGATCCCGTAACGCTCGAGGAAATTCGACCGGGCGCAAACTCGGCGCTGGGTGCCGTACTGCACGAGCTTCATGTGCCCGACGCGGCATGCGAGCGCTCAGAAGTTCAGGTCGGCGTATGCGGCAGCGCGGATACGACAGGACTTCACGACGCCCCGATGACGGTCGACGGCGATGGCGGCACGAGTGGAGGCGGCTCCGGCGGAAGCAGCTCCGGTGGCGGCAGTGGCCCTGGCAGTGGCAAGGACCACGGCACTAACAAGCGCTTCGGAAAAGCGGACGCGCTTGCGGGCACGGGCGATGTCAACGCTCCCCTTACGGCAGCCGCTGCAGCACTCGCCGCGGCAGGTGCCGGCCTCGTCGCCTACAGCGCCCGCCGCACGGCGCTCGAAAACGACACCGCCGATGAGGTCAATTCGGATAGGCCTCGCTAGCTCCTAGTTACCTTTGTGAGAGACGCCGACTCGGCTCATCGACCATCAAAATGGGCTGGTTCTGGATACCCAGAGCCAGCCCATTACGCATTAGATATCGTCAGAGGAGTCGAGTTCTGCCTCGAGCTTGGCACGCCGTCTTTTCGCCAACAATCCGCACGACACGTCTTCGACAACGTATCCAACCGCAAACGCAGCAAGACACATTCGGCCGTCTTCAAACTTACTCGGACAAAACCGACTCGGTTTTGTCCGAGTAAGCTCTTTTCAGCCTAAGCTCGAACGATTGTTCGATGGATTTCGTGTTGGTTGGAATCGCCTGTGGGCTGGGCTATGCTACCTTGACTATCTATATGACTTAAACGCAGCAAGGGAGCACCGAGAGAGCGAGTATGGCAAAAAACACCGCAAACTATGGTAACGACAGTATCCGCCAGCTCAAGGACGAGGAGCGCGTACGCCTGCGCCCCGCCGTCATCTTTGGCTCGGACGGACTCGATGGCTGCGCGCATGCTGCCTTCGAGATCCTGTCCAACGCCGTTGACGAGGCGCGCCAGGGCTACGGCAAGCTCATCACCCTTACCGCCTTTCGCGATGGCTCCATTCAGGTAGAGGACAACGGCCGCGGCTGCCCGCTCGACTGGAACCCCTCCGAGAAGCGCTTTAACTGGGAGCTCGTCTTTTGTGAGCTCTACGCCGGCGGCAAATACAACAATAACCAGGGCGGCGACTACGACTTCTCGCTCGGTACCAATGGCTTGGGCTCGTGCGCGACCCAGTACGCCTCCGAGTACATGGACGTCACGGTTTGGCGCGATGGTAACAAGTACTCCCTGCACTTTAAGAAGGGCAAGGTCGTCGGAGCCAAAAAGAAGGCGCTCGAGATTGAGCCCAGCGACGAGGACCGTACCGGTACCACCATCAAGTGGCGTCCCGATCTTGAGGTCTTTACCTCCATCAGCATCCCCCACGATTGGTATCGCGAGACCATGCGCCGTCAGGCCGTGGTCAACGCCAACGTGACCTTCCGCCTGCGTATCGAGGGCGACGATGGCGAGTTTTCCGAAGAGGATTTTTGCTATCCCAAGGGCATCGAGGACTATGTTCTCGAGAAGGTCGGTACCGACTACCTCACCGAGCCCTTCTTTATCGAGGCCGACCGTCGCGGTCGCGACCGTGAGGACCTGCCCGACTACAACGTAAAGATCACCGCGTGCATGTGCTTCTCGCGCACCTTCATGATGCAGGAGTACTATCACAACTCATCGTGGCTCGAGAACGGCGGCTCGCCCGAGAAAGCCGCCCGCAGCGCTCTGACCAGCGCCATCGATGCCTACATTAAGCAACAGGGCAAGTACAACAAAAACGAGAGCGGCATTAAGTGGCAAGACGTCCAGGACTGCCTGGTGCTGGTGACCAACTGCTTCTCCACCCAGACGTCCTACGAAAACCAGACCAAGAAGGCCATCAACAACCGCTTTATCCAGCAAGCCATGACGGCATTCTTTAAGGAGCGCCTCTCGACCTACTTGATCGAGAACAAAGATGCCGCCAACAAGATCATGGAGCAGGTGCTCATCAACAAGCGCTCGCGCGAGAACGCCGAGAAGACACGTCAGAGCATCAAGACCAACCTGCAGCA
>CABURG010000047.1 GCA_902493835.1 uncultured Collinsella sp.
ACGCCCTCGACGACGATGGTACGCCGCTCGACGACCCACTCGTGCAAGTCGAGCATATCCTCAACAACCTCTGGGAGCGCCGCCAGGGCGTTCGAGCCCTCGTAGCCGGCGCCGGATCCCGCGTCTTCGCCGACTGCTTACGCAAGACCATCTTGTCACGAGCAGCCGAAACCGTCCCCGCCGACCCCGCAGGCCCCGCCGGCACCATGGACCGCAGCTTCCTACTACACCACATAGCCTCAAGCTTCGTAGCCACCGTCCAATGGTGGGCCTGGCACAACTTCCAAGCAGACAAAGCCGACGTAGCTAAAGACTACCTCTCAGCCATAAAGCCCCTCTTCAGATAGACGCTTCCTCCCAAGGCGTCATCCCTTCCCAAAGTATCGCCCTCATCTCAGCGCCCCCAACAGCCAAGCGCCCACCACATCCAAATTCAGACATATATGTTGGGTTGCTTGCTCGAGCGCAGCAAAGACCCCGCAGCCGTCCGCATGGGGTAACTTCCCAGCGCACTCCGCAGGACGAAAGAACCCCCGCCGCACGAAGTGCGCAGCGGGGGTTCTTTCATGTCCGAGGACGCGCTGGGAAGTTACCCCATGCGGACGGCGGACAACTATGTAGCCTTGGACTAGAACATGCCCAAGAAACCATGCACAAACAGCGCGGCCAGAGCGGCACCGACAAACGGAGCGATGCCAGGAACAAGCAGACCGTACTTCCAGTTGTTGTCAGCCTTGTTCTTGATCGGCAGCACCTGATAGGCCATGCGAGGACCAAGGTCACGTGCCTGGTTCATGGCGAAGCCGGTGATGCCGCCCATGCCCATGCCAACAGCCCAAACAATCAGACCGACGCAGATAGCGAGCATCAGAACGTTCTCACCAGCGCGGCTAGCAGCAGCAAGGATGGCGCTGATGAACACAAAAGTGCAGATAGCCTCGCAGAAGAAATTACGGGCATAGTTCGTACCCTCGGTGGTGGGGTTGGTCGAGAAGATATTGCGCTGGGCAATGGGATCGACGACACCATCGGAAGCCTTGAACTCATCGGCATACATCAACCACGCGATCACGGCACCCGCAAAGCCGCCGAGCATATCGGCAATCATGAAGGGGATGCAGCTGCTCCACGGCACCAGGCCTACGATGCACTGGGCAAGCACCATGGCGGGGTTCATGCACACGGCGCCGCCAAAGATAAACAGAGCAACCGAGATGCCAAAAGACCAGGTGGTGATGGCAAACATGTGGCCGGAGCCCTGATACTTGGTGCCCTTAAGCACGGTATCGCAGTGCACGCCCACGCCAAAGATGATCATGAGGGCCGTTGCGCCGAATTCGCAGAGGAGTTTGGTAAGCATAAAACCTTATCTTTCTTGTCGGTTATAAACGATTCGTTTGGGCCGCACGCTAGTGCTGCGCGACGACAACGCCCAGGCCATCGGGAATGACGGCCACCTTGGCATCGGCGCCCTTCATCTCAAAGGCGAGCTTGAGCGCCTCCTCGATAGTGTTGACCGGCGTCATGTGCATATCCTTGAGCATCTGGTGATCGCACAGGTCGGTGACCATTATCACAGGGTGATGCGCCAGGATGCGAGCAAAGATCTGGCTCGTCCACTGGTCGGGCAGGGTCTCGTCCTTAGGACGGTCGATGCAGGCGCGCTCAAACTCTGCCGGATCGTTATCGGCGATGTTGTGATAGAAGCCCTCGCCACCGTGACCGTCGGTACAACCGGCGACATCGATGATCACGCCGCCCTCGGGAAGCGTGGCCTCGGCAGCGCACATGCCCTTCACGGCCTGGTAGATGTTCTGATCGAGCGGATAGCCGCCGTTGGTGGTGATGGCAATCTCGCACTCGACGGGCTCAACGCCGGCAAGGCTCTTCACGAACTCGCAGCCGGCCTCGTGCGCCTTGTGGATATCGCCGGCAAAGGAGCCGATGACCTCGTGCTTGCCGTTGAGCACCACGTTAAGCACAAAGACAAGGTGAGCCATCTCGGCAGCGGCAAACATGTCCTCGCTCACGTGGTTGTGGCACAGGTTGCCGGCACGCGAGTGGGAATCGTTCACAAACTGACCGTTGTGGTTGTACATGATGGTCTTGTAGCTGGCGATGCCAGGCAGGACGGACTTGCGGCTACCAGAGAAACCGGCAAAGAAGTGCGGCTCAATAAAGCCCTCGGCAAGCAGCAGATCGCAATCGGCAGCAATCTTGTTGATGATGCACTCGCCGCCAGAAGGCAGGGTGCCGATCTTTTTCATCATGCTGTCATCGGTCGCGACGTGCATAACGATTTCCTCGTTGGCAACGATCTCCTCGCCGTACTTGTTGACGAGCTCCTCGTGCGTCGACGGACGATGCATACCCGTAGCAACCAGAATGCGAACGCGCGCCTCAGGCGCAGCGGAGTGGATGTGATGCAGCAGAATAGGCATCGTCACACGCGAGGGAACGGGACGCGTATGATCGGAGCTAATAATGACAATATCCTTCTTGCCAGCACAAAGCTCCTCGAGCGAAGGCGAGCCATAAGGGTTGGCAAGCGACTCCTCCACAAGCTCTTCCTGCGATTTTGTAGTCTTAAACTCGTTTTGATGACCTTCCATCACACCCGCGAAGTTCTTATCCTCAAGCTCCAGATGCAACGTCTTGTGGTCAAACGGCAGTTCACATTCAAACAATGACGAGCGCCCTCTTCCTTTCAACTGACACACTAGTTAAACCGTTGGAAGGATACGCCGCTCACCGAAAAACACCACCGTCCACCGACTCATTAACACAACGTTCATATTTGACCCACAACAAAACGGCCGCGACCCCAAAGGAGACCGCGGCAGTCACAGCTGTAAGGCGCAAAGCGCGCCTTATTCCCTTCAGCTTTAATCCCAGAAGACCGAGGACGAAGGGACCCGATGGGTTTCCCTCTGAATGCATTCCGCAGCACGAAGCCCCCTTATCCGCAGCTCCAGAGGAGCAGGATAAGGGGGCTTCAAGTGCGAGGACGCATTCAGAGGGAAACCCATCGGGTCCCGGTGAGAGCCACAGGGCTATCGATTACCCCGTGTTCTGCAATCCTGCCGAGACGCCGGTCACAGTCGAAAGAATCAGGCTCATGTACTCAGCCTTCTTCTCCTCTGTCATCTCGTCCTGGTTCATACGCACCTCGCGAAGGGCGCGGACCTGGGCGATAGACAGGGCGTCGACGTAGGGGTTACGCACGCGAACGGCGCAGCCGAGCACGCGGCGGCGCTGCAGCGGCCACTCGTCACCGACGATGGCAAGGACCCACTTACGCGTGAGCTGCATCTCGGTAAAGACCTTCTCGGACAGATCCTGGCGATCGCCCAGGTGCAGATACATCTTGGCGATGCGCTGGTCGGTCTTGGCGATCGACATCTCGATGTTGTCGATAAAGGTGCGGAAGAACGGCCACTCCTGGTAGGCAGCCTTAAGCTGGTCCAGATCGCCAAACTGCTCGCAGGCGGTACCCAGGCCGTACCAAGCAGCCAGATTGATGCGCGCCTGGCTCCAGCTGAAGATCCACGGAATAGTACGCAGGTCGTCGAGCGACTTGGCACCCAAGCCGCGCTTGGCGGGACGCGAGCCGATCGGCAGCAGACCGACCTCGGTCAGCGGCGTCACGGTCGAGAACCACGGTGTAAAGTCCTCGGTGTTCAGCAGGTCCAGATAGCGCTCGTGGCTTGCGGCGTTGAGCTTCTCGGCCATATCCCAGAACTTCTGCGTAGTCTCGGTGTTGGTCTTCTCGACACTCGGAGCCGACTGCAAAAGCGTTGCGGCGGCAACGGACTCAACATGGCGCTGAGCCAGCGTGCGGTTGCCGTAACGGGCAAAGATGACCTCGCCTTGCTCGGTGAGCTTAAAGAAGCAGTTGACCGAACCCTTGGGCTGAGCCAGCACGGCCTTGTTGGCCGGGCCGCCGCCACGGCCCACGGCACCGCCGCGACCGTGCATGAGCACCAGGTCGATATCGTTCTTCTCTGCCCACTTGGCGATGCGCTCCTGCGCGGAGTGCAGCGCGAGCATGGCCGTGGTGGGACCGGCGTCCTTGGAGGAGTCGGAGTAGCCCAGCATAACCTCCATGCGGCGGTTGGTCTGGGCAAGGCGCTTCTGCACCACGGGCAGCGTGAGCATCTGGTCGAGCACGTCGACGCAGCCCTCGAGGTCCTCGAGCTGCTCGAACAGCGGGATCACATCGAGCTCGGGGACATCCTCCTCGTGTGCAAAGGACAGGTGGGCGAGCTCAAAGACGTCGGCCACATGCTGGGCGCTCTTGGTGAACGAGATGATATAGCGGTGCGCCATCTTCTTGCCATAGCGCTTTTGGATGGAGCCGATGGCACGGAAGGTGTCGATGACCTCGCGCGTCATGGGCTGCAGGTCGCCATGGATACCGTTCTCGTGGATATCCTTGAGGGCGCGGGCGTGCACCACGGAGTGCTGACGGAACTCCATCTCGACCATATGGAAGCCGAAGGACTCGACCTGCCAGATGATGGTCTGGACCGGGCCGTAGGCAGCACGGACGGCACCGCAGGCGGCCAGCGAACGCTGGACGACGCGCAGGTCATCCAGGAACTCGTCGGCGCTGTGGTACATGGTGTCGGTGATACGACGGACGGTGGCGTTCAGGCGGTCGGCCATGACGAGCATGACGGCGCGATGCGGCTCGTGCTCGGAGATCAGCTCGGCGCGGGCCGTGTAACGAGGGCTCATCTCGACCTGATGGTTCCACAGGTTAATGAGCTCGGCCGACGGCTTGCTGTAGGTAGCCTCGAGCGTGAGGTTGCGGCCGATGTGGCGGCACTTGTCCTCGAGCTTGAGCACCATGTGCGTAAAGTACTTGGCGGCGACCTCACGGCTCACCTTGGCGGTGACGTTGGGGTTACCGTCGCGGTCGGAACCGATCCAGCTGCCGGGATGGAAGAACGCCGGGCACAGCGGCGGCACAGTACCGGCCTTGTCGCCCAGCACCCAATCGTCAAAACGACGATAGATAACGGGGATAACGTCGAACAGCGTGTTATCGAAGATGTCGATGATGGTATCGGCTTCCTCGACCGGCGTGGGCTTCTTGAGCGCGATGGGACTCGTACGCACCAGGGCGTCGATCTCCTGCAGCATATGGCGCTCGTTCTCCACCAGGTCGGAACCGCCCAGACGCGGACGCTCCTCCAGCAGGTTGGAGATACGGCGGATCTTGCCCTCGACGGCCTTACGACGGGCCTCGGTGGGATGTGCGGTAAAGACAGGGTGGAACTCGAGCTTGTCGAGCAGCTCGTTGGCACCCTCGACACCCAGCTCATTCACCAGCTGGTGATAGGCAACGGTAAGCTCGTTGGCAGGATCGACCTCGGTATCGGTCGACGCACCGGCCTCGCGCTCGCGCAGCTGCGCCACACGGTAGTTCTCCTCCGACAGGTTTGCCAGATGGAAAAAGCTCGTAAAGGCGCGAACGATGACCTGCTGCTTATCGAGCGGCAGGCTGTCGATCAAATCGACGACCTCACGAAATGCCACGGCAGTGGGCTCGTCGGCGGTGGGCACGCCCTGCTCGTCGACGGCTTCGTCGGCAGCGCAGGTACCGGGGTTGCCGGCATTGACCACAATCTCGGCTGTCAAAATCTTGTCGAACAGGTCCGCGATCTCGGGATCATACTCGCTAAGCACACGGCGCTCCAGGCGCAAGAACAGCGCCAGATTGTCGCGCAGCTCCTCGGGGATCTCGATCTCGGCGAGACGCTCCCTGGACTCGGCATTCGAGCCGATTCGGTTAACGAGGCGGTTGACCACGGCAGCGACGCGCGCCGCGGCTTCGGGTACAGACTGGTTGCTTAGGTTCTCAGCCACGTTTCCTCCCATTCCTCCTTCTATGCACGTAACATGCGGTATTCATTATAGGCGCTTGAGAAATACTTTCGACACTGATTGCGCTTTACCACACAAAAGTATTTTCTGCATTGCAAAGGTTTTTGCCCTAAATGGTCGTATTTCTCGGTGGGCGGCATACGTAAACGGGGGCATTCCGCATAAAAGCGAAACACCCCCGTAACAATCGCTCTCCATGAGCAGGGCACGTTAGCAGGCCCGAAGCTCAAAAAGATGCGCTACAGGCGCTCGCGAACCGCCTCGACGACGTTGTCCAGATCGACCAGTACCTCGTCGTGGCTCTGCATGTCGCGCACCTTGACCTTGCCGGCGGCAAGCTCGTCGCCACCCAGGACTAGGATGAGCTTAGCGCCCACCTTGTCGGCCTGCTTAAACTGGGCCTTAAGGGAACGGCCCTGATAGTCGGCCTCGGTCACGATACCTGCGGCGCGAAGCTCCTGCGTAATGGCAAAGACGTTCTGGCGCAGCTCCTTGCCGGCATTGGCGACGTAGACGCACGGGACCTCCTCGGCACCCAGGTCGCTGCCAAAGGCCTGCAAGGCCAGCAGGGCGCGTTCAAAACCGACAGCGAAGCCGACGCCTGCCGTGGGCTTGCCGCCCTCAAGCTCAACGAGGCCGTCGTAGCGACCGCCGCCACCGATGGAGCCGACGCCGGCACCGGGAGCCTCGACCTCAAAGACGGTACGGGTGTAGTAGTCCAGGCCACGCACCAAGGTGGGGTCCTCGACATACTCGATACCCGCCGCATCCAGATAGCGCTTGACTTGCTCGTAGTGCTCGCGGCACTCGTCGCACAGATTGTCGCCCATCAGAGGGGCCTCGGCCATGATCTCGCGGCAATGGTCGTTCTTGCAGTCGAAGGCACGCAGCGGGTTGAGCTCGGCGCGCTCGCGGCACTCGTCGCACATCTCGTCGGCGTGATCGAGGATAAACTGCTTGACCTGCTCGCGATAGGCCGGACGGCATTGGGCATCGCCCATCGAGTTAATGAGCAGACGGAGCTTGGAAAGATCGAAACCAAGACGCTTGTAGAACTCCATGAGCATGATGATGCACTCGGCGTCTGCCGCCGGATCGGGAGCGCCGAGCCACTCGATGCCCACCTGATGGAACTGGCGCAAGCGACCCTTCTGGGGACGCTCGCCACGGAACATGGCCTCGGCGTAATAGGCCTTAAACGGCGTGGAGCCCTGGGGCACCAGGTTGTTCTCCACGACGGCGCGCACCACACCGGCCGTGCCCTCGGGACGAAGCGCCAGGCGCTGCTTGGGCTTGAGCTTGGTGTCGGTGCCCTCAGCAAAGACGCGCTCCAGGTTGGCGCCGCTAAAGACGCGGAACATCTCCTTGCGCACGACGTCGGTCGACTGGCCGATGCCGTGGACAAAGACGTCCACCTGCTCGATCGCGGGTGTCTCGATGGGCTTAAAGCCAAACGGCTCGAATACGCCGGCCGCAATCTGCTGCATCTTTTGCCAGGCGCGCATCTCGGCGCCGATAAGGTCGCGGGTTCCCTCCGCCTTCTGTGCCTGCATGGGCAAACACCTTTCTTTTGTATCGCGTCATAGGTAGTGGACATTATACGGCACAAAGCAGCAACGCGGCGGCGCGTCTGGCCGAACGAGGGTATGGGGACTCGTTCGGCCAGACGCGCCGCCGCGTTTTGTGATCCGTTTTCCTCCGTCCCCTTCGGATTACGTGATCTGTTGGGGACGGAGGAAAACGGATCATTTCGTAGGCCCGTGGCCGCCTTGGAAACCGAATGATGGTACGAGCATCCATTCGGCTTCCCGGGCAGCCACGGACAGAACGGAGCGAACAGAAAAGAGCACGTAGACCTGCCACAGCTCACCGACAAAGCTCATGCCGGCAAGAACGGCAGAGGTGGCGATTACAGTGAGGGAGCCCAAAACGCGGCCGCTTACTTTATCGGCAACATGGCCAATGACAAGTGAGCCGATAACGCTCACCACGGTGGAGATGGCGTTGGAGATGTTGTACTGCGCAAGCGTGATCCCGAGGTCGATGACGATGAGCGGCTGAAACAGGCTCATGCAGTTAACGAAAATCGTGTAGCACGTGGCCATGATGACAAAGCCGGGCGCCGGTAGTGCCCAAGATTGCCTTGAAAGACAAGGGCATAGGCCTTATGGCCATGCCCGCAGGCTTGAAAGGCAAGGTTGGGTACTACCGGTGGTCGGCGATGTAGCCCAAAGCGACGGCGGCATAAGCCGCGGCGCCAAGGGGAAGCTCGGCATCGCTAAAACGTGCCTTGGGATGATGCTGAGCAAAATGCTCGTCCGTATCAGTCACGGCAGCGCCCACGGTAAAGTACGCACTCGGAATCTCGCTCGAGATCAGCGCGAAGTCCTCGCTCGCCATGGCGTGGAACAGCGGCAGGAAGGCGGCCTTGGGCAGCACCGCGCCCACGTAGCCAAGCGACGCCTGCGTCATATCGTCATCGAGTACGAGCGGGGGAACATCCGAGAGCGTCTCGAGGGTCGCCGGCGTGCGGTACGTTGCGGCCACGCCGTTGACGACCTCGGCGATGCGGGTCTTGAGGTGCTCCATGAGCTCGACGTCGAAGCCACGCAGCGTTCCCTCGAGCACACAAGTGTCGGGGATGACATTTGCGGCCAGACCGCCGGCGAACTTACCAACGGTAAGCGCGACCTCCTTGGCCGCCGGCACCTCGCGGGAGATGAGCTCCTGAAGCGCCAGATGCACATGGACGCCGGCCGTGATGGGGTCGATGCAGATCTCGGGGCTCGAGCCATGGCCGCCCTTGCCCTGAAGCGTGATGCGAAAACCGTACACGCCCGAGAGCGCCGGGCTGCCGTAGAGCACCAGGCCAAGCGGCGACTGGCTATTGACATGCATGGCAAAGGCGGCCTGGGGACGCGGATTCTGCAGCAGACCGTCGGCAATGGCGGCGCGGGCGCCCTCAAAGGTTTCCTCGCCCGGCTGGAACAGCAACTTAACTGTGGCGTTGGCGTCGACAAGCTCGGACTCGCGGGCCTTGAGCAGGTGGGCGGCACCAAGCAGGGCCGTCGCATGCATATCGTGGCCGCAAGCATGCATGCAGCCGTTGACAGAGGCGAAAGGCTCGCCCGACTCTTCCGCGACGGGCAGTGCGTCCATGTCGCCACGGAGCATGATGACCGTGCCGGCCTGATCGTCCGTGCACATACCGTTGCCCTGGGCCGCCACGGCCGCACCAGCACCAATAAGGCCCACAACACAGGAGCCGTCGACGAGCGTGGCAAACGGGATGCCCATCTCGGTCAGACGTGCCTGGATATACGCAGAGGTTTGCGGAAGGCGATTACCCAACTCGGGCGTCTGATGCAGGTCGTGGCGCCACGCAGCAAGTTTATCTGCAAAAGCTTGAGCCTCGGCAACAAGACCGTCACCGATAGCGGCTTGCGCTGCCTGGGTGGCCTTGGGCGCTGGTTGCGGTTGAAGATTGGACTGAGCTGGTGCCATAGATGCCCTCCAGTATTATTTGTGCAGCAAACACTTTGATAGTCTAAAGTGCAAGGCATAACTGTAAGGGCGTTACATAAAAAACGCCGCCCCAGGAGGGCGGCGCAACAAGTTGTTTACAATTGTGCTCAATTATTTCGGCGCAAAAAATCGAAATGTGTCTCGCTCAAGATGATCGACAAGAAGATGAGGACGAAGCCGGCGAGCAGACGCGAAGTGAGCGCCTCCCCCATCAGCAGCACCGAAAACAACACACCCGAGGGGGACTCCATCGATAGGAGCAATGAGCCCGTCGAGGCCGGGACGTGCGCCAAGCCGACGTTTTGGATGAGCAGCGCCACGCACGTGCAGCCCACCGAGAGAAAGGCCATCACGCCGATAAAGCTCGGCGTCCACACGGACGCGGGCGCTTGGGTCTCGAACAACAGCGACGAGATAAGGCTCAAGACGCCATTGCCCACAAACATCCAAAACGTGATGACGTTGATGTCCATCTTTCGGCCGTACTTGGCCGTCACCGACATCTGAATGGCAAAGAAAACCGCACCGCCCAGCGTGATGGCATCACCGATGTTGAACTCGACGCTATCGAGCGCCACCAAGCCAATGCCCGCCAAGCACAGCAGTGCCGCGCCCAGGTTATAGCGGGTGAGTTTTTCGCCGCTCAGAAAATAGCTCGCAAAGGGCACGAGGATGCAGTATGTTCCCGTCAAAAACGCGTTCTTGCCCGCTGTGGTGTGCGCCAGACCGACCGTCTGCAAGGCATAGGCTGCCCACATGAGCGCGCCCATGCTCAGACCGACAATCAGATTGCGAGCGTTAAGGTGGGCGGCGATGCGTTTGCGAAAGATAACAAGCATGACCAGCGCCGCGGGAAGAAAACGAATATAGAGCAGTTCGAACACCGGAATGGTGTCGAGCGCGTCCTTCATAGTGGTAAAGGAGTAGCCCCAGATAATCGCCACCGAAAGCAGTAGAACTTTCCAGAACAACGGCGAACGAGCACCAGCACCACGGGAGGTGCCGCCCGCGCCCAGGTCCTCGCGAGCAACAGGGCTATCGGGCATGTTTTCGATTTCGTTGGCAGCGTATTGGGCCATGGAACATCCTCACACTCAAACTGGGCGTGGTGTCCGCACGCGTATGGCTGCATGCCGCCTCATGGTCAAATAAAAACGGGACGCGCCGGACCCCCGGCACGCCCCGCTACTGTAGCAACAACCAACGTCACACCGCAATTCACCGCACTAAAGCGTCGGCAGAGTAAACCTCAATGTTTCGTCAATGTCACGCTGTTGCACTAAATAAGTTTCGTGCTTTCAAGCTTTTCGATGATCCAGTCGTTGGCTTTGATGACTGGGCGGCGGAAGACCACGCCCAGGGCCAGCGACGGAATCAGATAGCTCGTCAGAATGCCCAGCTCAATCCAGTACTCCATATGGTAGGCACCGGCCATGGCGGCATGCATGGCGTTGATGCCGTGGGTAAACGGCAGGAACGGATAGATTGCCTGGAACACGGGGCCGGTCATCTCGATGGGGAACGTGCCGCCCGAACCACCGACCTGCATAACCAACAGCACGACAGCAAGTGCCTTACCGATATCGCCAAACGACACCGTAAGCGTGTAGACGATATTGGAGAACACGAGGCTCGCGACCCAGCCCGCCAGCACAAACTGCAGCGGGTTGTCGCACTGGATGCCAAAGAACAGGATATCGCCCGCGCATACGAGTGTTGCCTGCAGCAGGGCCAGACCGCCAAAGAACAGGTAACGGCCCAGATAGATCTCGTGCAGGCGCACGGGGATGAGCTCGTTGATGAGCTCATCGTCGACCGAAACCTTCATCATGGCAGCCAGCACGATCGAGCCGACCCAGAGCGACAGGATCGTGTAGAACGGCGCCATGGCAGAGCCGTAATTGCGGATCGGATAGACCGGC
>CABURG010000048.1 GCA_902493835.1 uncultured Collinsella sp.
GGCATCGAGCAGACGGCTCCACTGGATGGAAGTGCGATAGGTATTCAGGCCCAAGTCCTTCAAAATGCGAAAGTCTTCCTGGTACTTGGCCATAAAGTCATTGCCGGCATAAGAGCCAACGCAGTTGTAGAACGAACCCAGATCCTGGATGGACCAGGTGTCCCACAGGTTCTCGAGCTTGCCGCCCTGGTTCCACTGACCCTCAGTCTGCGGGCCGGACATAGCAGCGCCAAAGAAGAAGTCGTTGGGCAGCTGATACTGTGCCATCAAAGTCCTCGCTTTCGTGTTCTAGAGCTTCCGGTTGGAGACGGGTTTGCTTTGGCAGGTTATCCGGCGCGGGCGCGCACCGGTCATACCGATATCCAACCTGCCAAAACAAAACCGTCCCCAAACGGTCGATCCTGTTGTGCGGAAGGATTCCGTTCGTTGCTTAAACTATAGCGCTCTAATTTTAAAAGTAAAGCGTCTTTTTCTTTTTTCTTTCTCGAACTTCTTAGATAAAAGTAATATGGGTGCCCTGTTGAGGGTTATACTTACTTTTGTATTCATATATGTCGGAAAGGAGGTTCCATGATTCCCAAATACGAGACGATAGCTGCAGATATTCGTCGAAGTATCGAGGATGGCGCTCTTAAACCGGGCGACAAGCTTCCCACCGTCGTTGAGTTCTGCGAGCTCTATAGCGTTTCCAAAATCACCGTCAAACGAGCTATTGAACAAATCACCGAGGAAGGTCTTATTACCAGCCGACGCGGATCGGGTACCTACGTTAAGGACACGGCGGGACTTCCCGGCCAGGCGTTTTTCCAGGGCAAAAACGACCGTGCCCAGGGTTTTTCGTATGAGCACCGCGGGGAGAAGGTGACCTCGGTGGTCTACGATTTCTCGATTGTTAATCCACCAGCGGACATCGCAGCCCAGCTGGGAATTGCCGAGGATGACTTTGCCTATCACGTCGTGCGCGTGCGTCAGGCCGATGAGAAGCCCATCGTTATCGAGTACACCTACATGCCCCTCGAGCTGATTCCGGGGCTGAAAAAGAAGGACCTGTACGGATCGCTCTACCGCTTCATCCGCGAGCAATGTGGGCTGAAGATTTCGAGCTTTCACCGTACCATTCGCGCCGTGGCAGCAACCGAGGAAGAAGCTGAGCGCCTGGATACCAAACCCGGCTCTCCCCTGCTCGAACTCAACCAGATTGGCTTCTTGGATAGCGGCGCCGCCTTTGAGTATTCGGTCTCGCGCAACGTTGGCGACCGCTTTGAGTTGCACAACGTAACGTTGGCATAGGTTTTATGGTCATACGGGCGCCCGTCTTGAGCAGTTTTACGCGGCGCCCACACAGCACAATGGGAGTATGAACATGTCCGATTTGATTAAACTGACGCCGATCTTCCACGAGAAGATCTGGGGCGGCCGTCAACTCGAAACCGTATTTGGTTACGACATTCCCGATGGTCCCATCGGTGAGTGTTGGGCCATCTCGGCCCACCCCAACGGTGACTGCCAGATTGCGGAGGGCCCGTATGCCGGCCACACGCTTTCGTGGCTGTGGGCCGAGCACCGCGAGCTCTTTGGCAACTGCGAGGGCAAGGAGTTCCCGCTGCTCATTAAGATTCTGGACGCCAAGGACGACCTTTCGATCCAGATTCACCCCAACGACGAGTACGCCGCCAAGCATGAGAACGGCAGCCTGGGCAAAACCGAGTGCTGGTATGTGCTGGACTGCGAGCCCGGCGCCACAATCATCGTCGGCCAGCGCGCGCATGACCGCGCCGAGGCCGCGCAGATGATCGAGGACGGCCGCTGGGACGACATGCTCAACGTACTGCCGATCCACAAGGGCGACTTTTTCCAGATTGATTCCGGTACCGTGCACGCCATCAAGACCGGCACGCTCATTTTGGAGACGCAGCAGTCGAGCGACGTGACGTATCGCCTGTACGACTACGACCGTCCCGGCACCGACGGCAAGCTGCGTCCGCTGCACATTGAGCAGAGCCTCGACTGCATCGACTTTGATGCCCAGGCTCCGACCGACGGCACGGTGACCGCGCCCGAGGTGAATGGCGTGACCGAGCTCGAGTCTTGCCCCTGCTACACCGTCGATCGCGTGCGCGTTAACGGCAGCAAGACCCTCGACCAGCGCTGGCCCTTCATGTGCCTGTCGGTCATCGACGGCGAAGGCACCATCTGCGGCGACCCCGTCCACAAGGGAAGCCACCTGCTGGCCCCCAGCACCGTCAGCACCATTGACCTCAAAGGCAAGATGGAACTGATCATCAGCCACCTCTAGGTCGCAACAACAACCAAAACGAAACAAGGGGCTCCCCCGTTCACCAACGGGGGAGCCCCTTGTCCATATATATCAGCCCACCCGGCTCTCCAGACCAAAAAGCGAACGAGCAAAGCGACGTTCGCAAGCAGCGTTACCCAAGGACCCGGGCGGGCGTATGGGGCAACATCGATCGCGAGTTCCGCACGCAAAGGAGGCCACTTAATGTGGCCTCCGTCTTGCGCAGGACTGCCCGAGCAGGCGATGTTGCCCCATACGCCCGCCTAGCTGGATGTACGGGTTTTCCAGGTGCGGCAGATCGGCCTGAAAGAGGAGGGCATAGACCTTGAGGTCATGCCCGACGATTGAAGGCCGAGGTGCCGTGCCTGGGAAAGCCGCCTAGGTCAGTTTCACTATAGGTGCGAAGCCCTTCATAAGCTTTTTGGTCTGGCCGGTCTTTTCGAATTGAACCTCGATCATGTCTCCGACGACCGAGATCACGGTACCCGTGCCAAAGGTCTTGTGGCTCACGGTATCGCCCGCGGCAAAGTCCTGCGATGCGCTGGCACGATCGACCTTGCGCTCCACCGTCGGGGACACCTTGGACGAGGGCTTTTTGGCTCGCGGCGTACCCGAGCCAAAGGTCGAGGCAACACGGCCGGCGTCGGGCGAAACCCCACGATGGCGCTCAGTCCCGTAACTGCTGCCGCCAAAGAAGTCGTCAAAGCTCGATCCGCCACGCGAACCGGAACCGCCGGTCGAACGCGTATGCGAACCGAACACCTTGCCGCCATACATATCCGAGCCCATGCCCGAGCCAAAGGTGCCGTGACGGTCGCCGCGCTTCTCCCAGCCCGTTCCCTCAAAACCGGCAGAGCCGATACCGCTAAACTCGATATCCTCAAACGGAATCTCGTTGAGAAAGCGCGAGCGCGGGTTGGCAGAGGTCGAGCCGTAGGTGCGACGCGTGGCCGCATAGGTCAGGAACAGGCGCTTGCGGGCGCGCGTGATGGCGACGTAGGCGAGGCGACGCTCCTCCTCGAGCTTACCCGGATCATCGCTGCCGCCAAAGTCGTGCACGTGCGGGAAGATGCCCTCCTCCATGCCGGCCACGAACACCGCCGGGAACTCCAGGCCCTTGGCGGAGTGGATGGTCATCATGGTGATGGCATGCGTCTCGCCTGCCAGGGAATCCAAGTCGGAGCGCAGGGCCAACCACTCCATAAGAGCAGGAAGCGCCTTGCAGGTGAGCGGACCGTAGGTGCGCTCGATCTCGTCGGCATGCACGGCACCCGCCGGCAGCTCAGTCGGCGCGGCATACGCGTTGCCCGCGATGGCGGCGGCCAGGGCATCCTGCGGCGAGAGCGCCGGGGCGGCTAGGCTATCGAGCGGATTGGAACCTGCAGCATCGCGCGCGCCGACGAGTGCCTCAAACGAGGATGCCGGGGCAGATGGCCCCGGTTCGGGCGCGGGCGCGCTCACCACGACGGGCTCGGGCTCGGCGCCGGCAGGCACGTCGGCAACACCGGCTGCGCGCAGCTCTTCCAAGCTCTCGAGCGTACCCTCGATATCCTCGTGCGTCTCCTCAAATTCGGCAGCGACGCCCAGGAATTCCTGAATGTTCTCGGCGCGGCTCTCGGACTCCATGGTGCCCTCGGCGCGGAACGCCTGCAGCAGGCCCGTCTTGTCGACAATCATCTCGACGACGTCCTTGAGCTCGCCGTCCATGCGACGACCCTCGCGAACCAGCGCCACAAAACTCGACAGGCCGTTGCGCACCTTAGCGCTAAACATGCCGGTTTCGGCGCACGCGATCTCACAAGCCTGGAAGAACGAACAACGGTTGTCGCGCGCCAGCTGCTCGATCTTTTGGATCGAGGTGGAGCCGATGCCGCGGCGCGGCGTGTTGATGACGCGCTTGACGCTCATCTCGTCGGCCGGGTTCACGATCATCTTGAGGTAAGCCATGACGTCGCGGATCTCGGCACGGTCGAAGAATCGCGTGCCGCCCACGATCTTGTAGGGCACGCCCGCGCGCAGGAACATATCTTCGAGAATACGCGACTGGGCGTTGGTGCGGTAGAACACGGCGATGTCGTCGTAACTCGTGCCCTTGGCATGCAGCTTTTCGATCTCGCCGGCAATCCAGCGGCCCTCGTCGCGCTCATCGCTTGCCTGGAAGGCCTGGATCTTCTCGCCGTCGCCCTCGGCCGTAAACAGGCGCTTGTCCTTACGCTGCGAGTTGTGGCGCACCACGGCGTTGGCGGCGCTCAGGATATGACCCGTGGAGCGGTAGTTCTGCTCCAGCTTGACGGTCTTGCAGTCTTTAAAGTCCTTCTCAAAGTCCAGGATATTGGTGATGTCGGCGCCACGCCAGCTATAAATGGACTGGTCGTCGTCGCCCACGACCATGAGGTTTTGGTACTTGGCGGCCAGCAGGTTGGCGATCTCGTACTGGACGTGGTTGGTGTCCTGATACTCGTCGACGCTAATGTAGCGGAAGCGCTCTTGGTACTTGTCGAGCACCTCGGGGCGGGTGCGCAGCAGCTCGAGCGTGCGCACGAGCAGGTCGTCGAAGTCCATCGCGTTGGCGGCACGAAGGCGGCGTTCCAGCTCTAGGTAGACCTGCGCGGCCTTTTTGTCATTAGGGCTGTCGGCGGATTTAAGCATGTCCTCGGGCCCGATCATGGCGTTTTTAGCCGAGCTGATCTTGCTGCGGATCATGTTGATGGGGAACTGCTTTTGCTCAATGCCGAGCGCCTGCATAATGTCGCGCACCATGCGCTTTGAGTCGTCATCGTCGTAGATGGTGAACTGCCCGGTGTAGCCCAGCAGGTCGGCGTCCTCGCGCAGCATGCGCACGCACATGGCGTGGAAGGTGCACACCCACATGCCGCGGGTGCCGCTGGGGATGAGCGCTGCCAGACGCTCGCGCATCTCGGCCGCGGCCTTGTTGGTAAACGTGATAGCCAGGACCTGCCAGGGCTTAACGCCCAGGTCGCCAAGCATATGCGCGATGCGGAAGGTCAGGACGCGGGTCTTGCCCGAGCCGGCGCCGGCAAGGACCAGCAGCGGGCCCTCGGTGGTCAGGACCGCCTCGCGCTGGGCGGGGTTCAGGCTATCGATATCGACGAGCGGCTTGGCGGGTTTGGGCGCCCGAGCCGGGGCATCGTAGATGTCGAGCGGAACGAGCTCGGGTTCCGGCGCGGCGGGGGCGGTGTACGCATCGAGCGGCACGGGTTCCGGCGCGGGCGGCACGGGTACCGCAGTGTTCTTTTCCCAGGGCAGGGGCTGGGTCATGGGCGACTCCTCATCTGACGGACGGCGCGCCTGCGGGCAGCGCCATAGTTTGAGCCGTACCAGTATACCGAGCCGCGCGGACACCGACGCAAATCACACCACGACTCCGTGCGTCACCGTCAGGCTCGCCCCAACGGATTTGGTGCAATGGGGTCAGGTTAGTCTGCACCAATCTATTGACAATCACGAAACCGCCGATGTCATGGCAGCAGCAGCGAGCGACGGTCAGGGCGAACAAATTGGCATGAAAAGGGGGCGGCATAGACCTTTTGGTCATGCCACCCCCTTTGAATGACAAGTTGTCGCCCTGGCCGCCGCGCAGCGTCGACTAAGTTAGAGGCCGAGCATCGGCTCCAGAACGAAGAAGTATGCGAGCACTACGATGCCCAGGATGATGCGGTAAACACCGAAGCACTTGAAGTCGTGACGGCGGACGAAGCCCATGAGCCACTTGATGGCGATGAGCGACACCACAAAGGCCACAACGCAACCCACGCCCAGGATAGCGACCTCGTTGGCGCCGAACGTACCGCCCTTGATGAAATACTTGACCAGCTTGAGCGCACTCGCGCCAAACATGACAGGGATGGCCAGGAAGAACGTAAACTTGGACGCCACCGAACGCGTGCAGCCCAAAAGCAGGCCGCCGATGATGGTAGAACCGGAGCGAGACGTTCCAGGCACCAGCGAAAGCACCTGGAAGCAGCCGATACCCAGCGCAGTCTTCCAGCTCAGGTCCTCGAGCGTGGCGATGGAGCCAAAGTCCAGATTCTCGTCATCGTCCTCATCCTCAGCGGTAGCCGCGGCGGGCGCCGCAAAGTGCGCACCGGCGGGACGTCCACCCGACACCACAGCACGCGAACCAAACGAACCGGCAACGGCCATTTCCTCGCGCTTGCTCGCGCGCCAGTTCTCGATCACGATAAACAGCACGCCGTACACAATGAGCGCCAGCGCCACGACGGGAGCATTGTAGAAATGCTCCTCCATCCAGTCGTTAAGCGGCAGACCGATCGCCGCGGCGGGAATGCAGCCGAGCACAATCTTGCCCCACAGCACCCAGGTGTCGCGACGGCCCTCCTTGCCCTTGCTAGGCGAGAACGGATTGAGCTCATGGAAGAACAGCACACAGACGGCCAGAATGGCGCCGAGCTGAATCACGACCAAGAACATATTCCAGAACGTCTCGCTCACGTTCATCTTGACGAACTCGTCCACCAAGATCATGTGACCGGTCGACGAAACAGGCAGCCATTCGGTGATGCCCTCGACCAGGCCCATGAAGGCAGATTTTAGAAGCTCGATGATATCCAAAGGGACCCCCTCGTTAGACACCCGCCGATATTGTTCTGCGGACGGTGCGGGCGATGTCCCATTATCAACCGTTCGGGCGCGTCTGCGCCTACCCTTACCAAAAAACTCGCCCGTTCACAGAATTGCGAGCGGTCAAACCCAAATCCTTGGGTATAACTGCAACAAGATAAAGTGTCCGGCGGCCAACGCGCCCGCGCCCGCCCGATGCACGAGCCCCGCGCCCGTGCGATAGACCAAGGAGGAAACCATGAACGAGGGCTACACCAAGGTATTTGTTTCACTCGATGGTACTGAGCAGCAGGATTTTGTGCTCGCACGCGCCATCAAGGTCGCCGCGAACAACGGCGCCAAGCTAATCATCGGCCACGTTATCGATTCCACGGCGCTCGAGAGCGCCGGTTCCTATCCGGTCGATCTGGTCAACGGCCTAGAGGAGGCATTTAAGAACTCCATCGCCAAGCAGCTCGAAGAGGCCAAGGCCAATCCCGATATTCCCGAGGTCGAGGTCATGATTCGCGCCGGCCGTATTCGCGAGACGCTCAAGGACGAGATGCTCGACGTGGTTAAGCCCGACCTGGTGCTCTGCGGCGCCCGCGGCCTGTCCTCGATCAAGTATGCGCTGCTGGGTTCGATTTCGACGTTCCTGCTGCGCAACACGGACTGCGACATTCTGGTCGTGAAGTAGGTTCCTTCCCGCCGGCGCAAGGCCTGCGGGGTTATCACGCCGACGTCCTCGCCGCTTCGCGGCTGCGGGATGTCGGCTTAGATAACCCCTCCCGGCCTTGCGCCTTCGTCACCGTACTTCAACGAGTTGGCTGATAAAAGATGGCGTGCCGCCCCGTTTGGGGCGGCACGTTTTGTTTGGGCGGCCGTTTGCCGTGTGCGTTACTCAAAGTATTGGAACTTGTTCGTTGAAAAAGCGAATGTTACGACAAAGCCTTCGCCCGGCTCCGATGCCGCGGTGACGTCGATGCCCATCTTGGAGCACAGGCGCGCCACCAGATAGAGACCGATGCCCGTTGCGCGCTTGGTGGTGCGGCCGTTGTCGCCGGTAAAGCCCTTCTCGAACACGCGCGGCAGGTCGGCCGCGCTCACGCCGCAGCCGTTGTCCGCAACGGTAAGCTCGATGCGCTCGCTTGCCAGGCCCTCGTCCAGCAACGCGCCCGAAAACACGATCTTCGCGCCGTCCTCGCACGCATATTTAATGCTGTTCTGAATGAGCTGGCCCAGAATAAACTCGAGCCACTTCTCGTCGGTAAAGACGTCGAAGTCGAGGTTCTCGCACACCGGGGCCACATGCGCCGCAATGAGCTCGCGCGCGTTGGCTTTAATCGCGCCCGTCACCAAGGTCTTAAGGTCCCAGCGGCGAATCAGGTAGTCGCGCTCCACGACTTCCGAGCGCGCGTAGTACAGCGCTTGATCGATATAGCGCTCCACGCGGGCAAGTTCGCGTGCCAGGTCGTCCACGCGCGACAGGTCGTCTTCGCTGCTGTCCAGGTTTTCCAAAATCAGGTGAGCCGCCGCCAGGGGCAGCTTGGCCTCGTGGACCCAGCTCTCGATATAGTCGCGATAGTCATCGGTCTGACGCCGGCCTTCGGCAACCTCGTCGCAAGCGGCTTTGCCCACCCGGCGCAAGACCTCGTACTCGAGCTCGCCCTCGGCATAGGTCGGGCATTGCACCATCTCCTGCACCCATGCGGGACTCTCGAGCTCCTCTGCCGCGCGCTCCAACTGACGCAGAAAACGGCGACGGCGAGCGTACTCGATCACGATGCCGAGCATACCGAAGATAAAGGACACGCCAACCGCCACGACCACGATAGAAACGGGTGCGCCGGCGACCGTCAGCACAAAGCAGCTCAGCAGCACGCCGCACGTCCACACGGCGACGGGAAGCAGTGCATCTTTAAAGAACTTGCCAAACGACATAGCCGGCCCCTAGACCGAATAGCCTTGGCCGCGATGTGTGGTCAAATACCCCTTGATGCCGATTTTTTCGAGCGTGGTGCGCAGGCGGTTGATGTTGACGGTGAGCGTATTGTCGTCCACGAAGGCGTCGGAGTCCCACAGGTCCTGCATGATGGCCGAGCGCGAAACGATCTTGCCCGCACGGCTCAGAAGCAGCGAGAGGATACGCAGCTCGTTTTTGGTGAGCTCGGTACTGGTGCCGGTTTGCATGTTGGTGACCATGGAGCGAGCGAGATCGAGCTCCAGGCCCTTGTGGACAAGTGTGCTGCGCTCGCCTGCCACCGCGGTGCGACGCAGCAGCGCGTTGATGCGCGCCACGAGCACGCGCGCACTGTAGGGCTTGGGAAGAAAGTCGTCCGCACCGAGCGTCATGGCCATGACCTCGTCAATCTCGGTCGTGCGCGACGTGAGGACGATGATGGGGACCTCGGATTCGCGGCGGACTTCGTGGCAGATGTGCTGGCCGTCTTTGACGGGAAGCGTCAGGTCGAGCAGCACCAGGTCGGGTGCGGCGGCGAGAATATCGCGCGAGACGTGCTCAAACGATTCGCAGGCCTCGATCTCAAACCCGGCGCGGGCAAGGATGTCGATAAGCTCACGACGAATGGGCTCGTCGTCCTCAACGACATAGATCAGCGCCATGTATCCTCCCATTTCGCGTAACTTGCACCTTTCACACCATTATGCCCACAGCGTCGCGAGTACACGCCTCGCGCGGTGCCAGGTGACAGAACTGTTCGCGAGCGGGGCCGTTTTGTCCGCCTCGCACTCGCAGCGGCGGCGGGGACCAAAATGATTCTTTAATCCCCGTCCCAGAAACATCATTTAGCGGCGGGCACGAAGCTTTTCGTAGCCTTCGGCGAAGAAGGCGACCGTGGCGGCGTCGGAGTCGGCGGCGTCGGAGTCGGCGGCGGCAACCACACCGTGCTCGTCGCTCACCAGGAACAGGGCACCCTTGAGCTGCGCGGGAATATCTACGCGCGTGACCGGGATGCCCTTGGTCTGGGCCAGCTGCTCGATGAGTGTCGCCGTGCCGCACAGGCACTCGTCCGCTGGCGCCACAAAGGCAAGCTCGCCGTTATCGACGGCGGCGAGCAGCTCGGGCGCCACGCCGGTTTCGTCGGCCTCGGAGCGAGCCTCGGCGGAGCGGGCACGTAGCGCCTTGGCCGACGTATCGGCGAGCGGCTCGTACTCCCCCACCGTCATGGCGGCGTTGCCGTTAACGTCGATCACTAGCATGAGTACGCCGTCGTGCGCAGTGTAATCGCCCTCGGCAAGCGACCACTCAACGTGCTGCTTGGCCCAACTGAGCATGTTATGGGTAAGCGGCTCGCCCTGCACCAAGCGCTCGGACAGCGCACGAATGTGGCGGTTGAGCATGGGCACCTTTTTGTTGGACATGCGCCAGCGGCAGATAAGCGCGGGCTTGTCGAGCGTAAACTTCTCGACCGCCTCCTGATTGGCGCAAAAGTCCTCGTACGCACGCTGATCCTCGGCATTGCCAAACAGCTCGGCATCATCAATCTGGGGCATGGTTGTACCTTTCGTGTTAGTCATTCCGTCCTCTTATACCAAAAAGACGGCCCTCCAAACGGAGCAGCCGTCTTTTGCGGAGATTATTTTGTCCCAAGGCGGAACTTAGTGGCGGAAGTGGCGGGCGCCCGTAAACACCATAGCAATATTGTGCTCGTTGCAGGCCTGGATGCTCTCGTCGTCGCGCTTGGAGCCGCCGGGCTGGATGATGCAGGTCACGCCGTGTGCAGCAAGCACGTCGACATTGTCGCGGAACGGGAAGAACGCGTCGCTTGCACAGGCAAAGCCGCCCTTCTCCACGCCCTCGCGCTCGCAGAAGTCCTCGGCACGCTCGCAGGCCAGCAGCGCAGAATCCACGCGGTTGGGCTGACCCGGGCCCATGCCAATGCCGGCCTTGCCCTTGGAAATCAGGATGGCGTTGGACTTAACGCCCTTGCAGACCTTCCAGGCAAACTCAAGCTCGGCCATCTCGGCGTCGGTGGGCTTGCGGTCGGTGGGGAACGTAAAGGTCGCGGGATCCTCGGTCACGTGGTCGACCTCCTGCACCAGCATGCCGCCGTCGACGGAGCGCAGCTCCACCTGGGCGCCGTGGTCCACGCCGCCGGTCGCCAACACGCGCAGGTTGGGGCGCTTGGCCATGCGCTCGAGTGCCTCGGCGGTGTAGCTCGGGGCGATGATGACCTCGACGAATTGCTTGTTCTGATCGGCGAAGTGCTCAACCAGATCAAAGGGAACCTCGCGGTTGCAGGCGATGATGCCGCCAAAGGCACTCTTGGGATCGCAGGCGAAGGCGCGGTCGTAGGCGGCCGTAATGTCCTCGGCAACGGCGGAACCGCAGGGGTTCTGGTGCTTGAGGATTACGCAGGCCGGCTCGTCGAACTCGCGGACCAGGTTCCAGGCGGCGTCGGCATCCAGATAGTTGTTGTAGCTGAGCGGCTTGCCCTGGA
>CABURG010000049.1 GCA_902493835.1 uncultured Collinsella sp.
CCCGCCTCGAGCGAGCGGGCGTTAAGCGCGTCGGCGCGGCGCTCGCGAATTGCAGCATGAGCATCCTGGCGGGCAGCACGGTCGGCAGAATCTGCCGCTGCCACGCGCACGCGCTCGCCGATAACGCCGGCGTTTTCGGGCG
Organism: uncultured Collinsella sp.; assembly: GCA_902493835.1. Taxonomy (GTDB): domain Bacteria; phylum Actinomycetota; class Coriobacteriia; order Coriobacteriales; family Coriobacteriaceae; genus Collinsella. The sequence continues at coordinate 143 of CABURG010000049.1, forward strand.
CTGCCGTCAGCGATTCCTCAAAGGTAATGCCCTCGTCGCCAAAGGTGAGCTCCATCGACTCGCGCGCACCGCGGTCGGGGATGGCAAACACGCAGGCATAGCGCTTGCCCACGACCTCCTGGATGCGCGTCATAAAACGGTTGTCCGAACCTGCGATGGCCGGCTGCTCAATCTTGAGCTCGGCCGTCACCGCACCACCGGCACGGATGAGGCTCACATAGTTCAGGCGCTGCTGAGCACCAAAATCGAGCTGCTGAGCACGTACATACAGGCCATCCAGGCGGTCAATCCCCGCCTCGCCGGCACGGGCCTCGATATCCTCGTAGGCGCGCAGGCAGTCGTCGAACAGCGAACGCGGCTCGGACAAAACCACGAGCGCCTTGCCGCTCACGTGTGCCAGCGGGCTTACGGTCTGGCCGTACATCACCGGCAAAAAGCGGTCGAGCTCGGGCGTGACGATGCGTGCATCCACCATCTCGAGCAGCGCCGCCAGTTTGCTATCGTCCTGGCTGGCGCGGTAGAGCGCCACATGCATGTTGTGGACCGCCTCGTCGGTGAGCGCCAGCTCGCGGCACGGGAAGATCTCGATACTGTCCTCGTTGCCGATGGTCTGCCCCGTTGAGCTCACCATACGACGAATGCGGTCGATCTCGTCGCCAAAGAACTCAATGCGCACGGGCGCCTTCTCCTGCGCGGGAAACACCTCGACGGTGTCGCCGTGCACACGGAACAGGCCGGGCGCGTCGGCGGCGCCGGCATTGGTGTAGCCCATGCCCACCAGGCGCTGCGGCACCTCGTCAAAAGGAATCTCCTCGCCCACCGCAAAAGTGGTGGACTCCCAATAGCGACTCTCGACCGGCGGCACGCAGCGCAGCAACGCGCGAGCTGAGGCAACCATGATGCAGTTGTCCCCGCGCACGATGCGTCCCAGGGCCTCGCAGCGCTGCGCTACCACGGCGTCGTCGGGCGCCTGCTCGCGCCACGGATAATCCTTGCGCTCAGGGAAACGGCACACATGCGCCAGGCCCACGTAAGCGGCAAGGCTACGAGCGGCGCGATCGGCCGCATCCTCGCCACTCACAACGTAGACCGTGGGGCGCGGGCGGCGCGCAAACTGGGCGGCCGCCATAAGCGTGCGACCCGACTGCGACACGGCCAGCGTCACGTCCTCGCCGGCATCGAGTCCGGCCTCGACGGTCTGCAGCGCCTCGGCAGTGTAGAGCTGCGCGGCTATACGGTGAATGAGCATGCTGTTCCTCCGGCATCGCAACGCCAAAAGCCCGCCGGGGCAAGCTCGGCGGGTCGTACGTCAAATACATTGTCTGTCATGGTAGCGCATGAAGAGGACTCCGGCTCAAGGGCAAACCCAGCCCCGCAAAAAACGCCAGACGAAGATGCGTTCCGCCCTACCCCGCTATGCGCACGCTGGGGCACAAATCTGCCAGCGGACACTCGTCACACTTGGGTTTGCGGGCGTCGCAGATCTCGCGACCGAAGGTGATCCACTGATGGTTGACCGACTCCCAATACTCGCGCGGCAAAATCTTGAGCAGATCCTGCTCGGTCTTCAGCGGCTCCTTGGCATGCGTCTTGGGACTCAGCATCAGGCGGTGCGCAATGCGGTTGACGTGCGTGTCCACCGCAATGCCCTCCACGATGCCATACCCCACGTTGAGCACGATGTTCGCCGTCTTGCGTCCCACGCCCGGCAGCTTCACGAGTTCCTTCATGTCGGCCGGCACCTCGCCGCCATAGTCGGCGACGATCATCTGCGCGGCCTCGACGGCATGTTTGGCTTTGCTCTTGTAGAAGCCGAGTGACTTGATGGTGTCTGCCACGTCAGCCACGCTCGCCCCGGCCATGGCCTCGGGCGTGGGCCACTGGGCGAACAGCCGCGGCGTCACCTTGTTGACCTGCGCATCGGTCGTTTGCGCCGAGAGCAGCACCGCGATCAGCAGGCGGAAGGGATTCTCGTGGTCCAAAAAGCACTCGACCGGGCCATAGCGACGGTTGAGGCGCTCACACACCTCAACGGCGCGCTCGCGTTTGGCGGCATTGGTCTCGCGTGGCATAACGACTCCTTGGCTCAACGGCACAATAAACTTATGGGCACAATTGTCCCACGTCCGAGACGCTTACGCCTCCAAGAATGCGCCGGTCTGACGGCTCCACAGGCTCGCGTACTCACCGCCCGCCTCGACGAGCTGCGCATGCGTGCCGTCCTCGACGATCTCGCCATCGGCCAGCACCACGATGCGGTCGAGCGCCGCCACGGTGGACAGGCGGTGCGCCACCACAATGGAGGTACGTCCACGCATCAGGTTTTCAAGCGCCTCCTGCACCAGCGCCTCGGACTCGCTGTCGAGGGCAGAGGTCGCCTCGTCGAGCACCAGAATCGGCGCGTCGGTTAGGATGGCGCGGGCGATAGCCACGCGCTGCCGCTGGCCGCCCGAGAGCTTGACGCCGCGCTCGCCCACCATGGTGTCAAAGCCGCGGGGCAAGCGGTCGATAAACTCCAGGGCATTGGCCAGGCGCGCGGCCTCGCGAATCTGCTCATCAGTGGCGTTGGGACGACCGTAGGCAATGTTTTCGCGAATGGAGCGGTGGAACAGCAGCGCCTCCTGCGGCACGCAGGCAACCTGGCGGCGCAGGCTCTGCTGCGTGCAGCGCGAGACATCCTGACCGTCCACGAGCACGCGGCCGCCCTGGACATCGTCCAGGCGCAGCAGCAACTTGGTGAGCGTCGTCTTACCCGAGCCCGATTTGCCCACCAGGCCCACGCGCTGGCCCGCCGCCACATGAAGTGTCAGGTCATCGAACACGCTCTCGCCCGCCGCAGCGTCACGGTACGCAAAGCTCAGGTGCTCAAAATCAATCGCGCCTTCGGTCACTTTGAGCTCAGGGGCGTCCGGGTCGTCTGCCACCAAACATGGCTCGTCCAGCACGCGCGTCATCTCGGCCGCATCGCCCAAAGCGCGGTTGATGCGCTGCATCATGGAGCTTACGTAGTTCAGGCGCATGGTGAGGTTATAGGTGTAGGTAAAGATCATGACGAGCGAGCCGGCCGAGATGCCAAACCACGCGTTGCCGCCCGCCACGAACACACTCACCACGGCCATGGTGATGACGATAAGACCCGAGGTCGTAAAGTTGCGCTGCATCATGGTGTGCATCGAGACCGTCTCGGCATCGCGCGCGGCACGATCGGCGGCGTCGAACAGATCGCGTTCAAAGTCCTCGCGCCCGCAAGTCTTGACGGCCAAGATGTTCGTGACCGCGTCGGAGAGTACGCCCGAGAGCTTGTTCTGCGCGGCGGACGTCGCGGCCGAAAGCGGCATGATGCGCTTATACATAAGCCAGACAAACGCGATGTAGACGACCATGATGCACACTAGGATCACGGTAAACGTCGGCACCACCGGGGCGAGTGCGGCCACGGTGCAGATGACCGAGGTGATGGTGGGGATGAGCGAATACACCGTCACGTCGACCAGACCCGTGTAGCCGCTCATAAAACGGCTTGTCTGGCTCACAAGCGATCCGCCAAAGCGGCTGGTATGGAATGTCATGGATTGGTTGGAGAGCGTGTCGAAGCTTAGACGCGCCAGGTGATAGTTGCCTGCGATCTCGAGCTTGTAGACGGTGTAGTCCTGTAGCTTGGAGAGGATTTGACCCACCAGGTTAACGAGTACGAGCGCCAGGATATAGGGGCCGAAGACCTCAAACACCTGGTCACCCGCCACGGGACCGGCTTGAACGCGGTCGACAATGAGGGCCATCACATAGGTATTGGCAAACGTCAGCAAAAAGATGTAGCCCGCCGACGAGAACACCGAGAGAAAGACAATCAGCGGCTGCGTGCGCGTGACACCCCAAAACCGCCGCAGCGTGCGGCGCACGGTGGAGCGGCTGAGCGGGCTGGTGCTTCTCTGAGACATGGGCTTCCTTTCGCGTCTGATAGGGCGAAACGCCATTGTTGCACATTGGAGCACGCTTCAGACAAGTGCGATACGAAAAGCGGTGGGGCACCCGCGTTTGTGCCGATGCCCCACCGTCTTGTTGCAATTAGTCCTCGTCTTCTTGGTCTGTGGGAAGGCCCGCGGGCGTGAGTCCCAAGATCTCATCGGCTTGGTCGGCGTCTTCCAGCGCGTCGATGTCCTTGAGCTTGCGCTCCATAACGTTGGTGCGCGTGGTGATGATGCCCTCGACCGTTTTGCCCGCGGTCTCGATTTGCTGCTGGGCGCGGCGCAGCGCCTTTTGATAGCGCGGCAGCTCGGCCTTGACAGCGGAGAGCACGCGCAGTACATCGTCGGTGCGTTTTTGCAGCTTAAACGTTTGGTAACTCATCTGTAGGCTGTTGAGAATGGCCGCCATGGTGCTAGGGCCGGCAACGTTGACGTGATAGTCGCGGCCCAGGGTCTCGATAAGCCCGGGGCGGCTGACGACCTCGGCGTACAGTCCTTCAAACGGCACGAACATGATGCCAAAGTTGGTCGTTGCCGGCACACTCAGGTACTTTTCGCAGATGTCCTTGGCCTCGCGCTTGACCATGGTGTCGAGCGTCTTGCGCGCAGCCGCCACGGTCTCAGCATCGCCCGACTCCTGCGCGTCGAGCAAGTGCTCGTACGCGTCGCCCGGAAACTTGGAGTCAATCGGCAGCAGCACGGGGTCGCCCTCGTCCACCGGCAGCTTGACGGCAAACTCAACGCGCTCCGAGGCGCCGGGCTTGGTGGCGACGTTTTCCAGATACTGGTCGGGTGTAAGGATGTCCGCCAGAATTGCACCCAGCTGTACCTCGCCCAAAATGCCACGCGCCTTCACGTTGCCCAGCACGCGCTTAAGGTCGCCCACGCCGGTGGCGATGGACTGCATGTCGCCCAGGCCCTTGTACACGGCCTCGAGCTGGTCGCTCACCTGCTTAAACGATGCCGACAGGCGGTCGTTGAGCGTGCGGGAGAGCTTCTCGTCCACCGTCGCACGCATTTGATCGAGCTGCACGTTGTTGTCCTTGCGGATGGCGCCCAGCTGAGCATCGACCGTCTCGCGCACCTTGTCCAGGCGATGCTCGATGCCCTCGCGGTTGGCGCCGAGCTGTTGGGCCGTCTCGCGGCGCAGGTCATCCATCCGGTCACCAGCTTGCGAGAACTCGCGTGCGATGGTCAGGTAACGTTGCTGCTCCACGGCCGCATCGGTCGTCTGCTGCTGCGCGATGGCATTGGCCGTGCGGCGGGTTTCGGCCAGCGCGACGTTCAGGGCATCGAGCGCGTTGTTGGCCTGCTCGAGTGCTGTCAGCGTTTCCGCGCTACTGTCGCCACGCTCCCGCAACTCGGCACGCAGGCTCTTGAGCTGGAGGGCGCAAGCCACAGCAACCCCCACCGCCACCAAGGCGATCGCAACAAGCACGATATCAATAGCAGACATAGTCTCCGCCCAACAAACCCAATCGATCATCAATCAAAACCGCGATCAATCTTACCCCGTCATACGCACCGGGCGCCCGGCCCCTTCTTGGGTGCCCCTCTCCTCCGCATATTCCATAATGTGGCGCGCCGTCTCCCTGCTCACCTTTGAGTCATCGCCGGCTAAGTATGCATACACGTTTCCCTTATTCAGATTCAAATCGCGGCAGAGACCGTAGCGCGTTACCCCCGATTCCTCTAGCGCTCCCAACGTTCTTTTTCGCATTAGAGCGTTGATCCTTCTGTCCGCCACTGGCTTTTCCTTCACCGCTCTATACGCACACCAAACGTTGGCATAACGATTAGGGAGCTCACTTTTGGCGCATAGAGACGCTATGCTACCCGCTTGACCGTACAAGGATAAAACGTCTCGGTAATCCCGTTCCATCCACGAGCCCTCGGATAAGCCCAGAACGTATTCGGCTTTTCCTTGCGCCAAAGCGAGCAAAAACAGAGGCTCCGCCACGCGCGGCGCATCCGTCGTCGCCTGCTCAACCAATTTTCTAAAACTCAGCGACTGCTGTCCGGATAGCTCTCGGCAATAGCCTTTTAAGAATCCCTCAAAGGTCAGATTCAACCGAGCACTTCCTTTTTGTATTGCCTGTATGCACAGACCATCTCTTGATAGCTTCGCTCCGAAGGCGACGACGCCAGCGCCTCGCCCTCGTCGAATATAAGCCGGTCGAGCAGCCCCCAATCAAGTCGGTCGACGAATGCCTGACTATGAAGATCGATGATGTCGTTCGGACGGTAGGCATAGAGCTTCATTACCGCCAGGTCCTCCAAGGATGGCGTAAAGTACCTGATAAAACGCGCCCCAATATCCAGGGGAATCAAACGATCTTCGTAATTGAACGGCATCTGATTACAATATGCCACCGCCATACCATTCACCTCGGGGTATCGAGCTATGATCTCGCGGAGGCACCTATCTGCCTCAAACACATCAATGTCATGTGTAACCGAACGATTCGTCACATCGTTTGGCATGAAGGCGCTTCCTCCCACCAATACAACGCTCGGCCTGTCGTCTCTTGGACCTATTTCCAGCTCTGCCTCTTCGTCAATGCCCAACAGAGTCTGCTCTAAATCCTGCTTATACATATCAAATCCTATTATTATTCATCTTCAATAATACTATTCAGTCGCACGATAGGGCCCGTAAGATGCAAGGATTCCACTCGTGGCGATAATCCTTGCATCCAAGAAGACCAATGGCGGCAAACGTCAGCCTTCCCAACCGACCTGGATGGTTGTTATGACATCGCCTAGGCGCTGGCCGAGGGCTGACAGATGTTGGAGCACCTCGTTGGGCGATGCGCCGTTGAGGATGCACGTGAGGGCATACGACGCCAGAAAGATGGCCGCAAGCCCTAACGGGATGAGTACGATCATCGCCAATGTGCGCAAGCGCTGGCCCACACGGCGACGACGCGCACGACGCTTGTCGAACGCAAGCTCCTGCGCATATGAATCTTGCTGTACGGAATAGGCCTCTGGTGCCGATTCGCCCGCAGGCGAAACCGCAGGCGTGGCATTTTGCGCAGGGGGCTGGGCTGCCGCCCCTCGCATTTGCATCTCCATGAGTCGTTGCTGCTGACGCAGCATGCGCTCAGCTTGTTGCTGCGGAGTCTCAAGAAACAGATCCATGCTGGCCTCCAAAAATCGGAGCATTCGACGCTTACGCTCAGCATCCCGCACCGCCATGACCGCGACAACGCAATCGCCGGCAATAGCCACAAAGTTTCTTTTGCTCAAAAGCTGTCGAAAAGCTCAACAACTCCCCTACCAGCACTTTCTCTGAGCTTTTTTCGCCAGCAATCTTTTGGCCTTCCACCCTTACGCCAACTGACCAAAATCTAACCAAAAGCTTGACGAAAATTGTGAAGACAGGGACCCCACACAAAAAGTGCCGCCCAATAGGGGCGGCACACAAACTTCTTATCAGCTTTTCTGTAGCGAGCACGCGACGACTCAACGCCGGAGCGCAGGGCAGGGAAACCTTTGCCTCGTGCGACCCTGCGAAGCCGTGAGCGAGAGGGAAAGGTTTCCCCGCTCTGCGCTCCGTGGTCGGTGAGGACAGACTACATGCCCGCGAGACCGCGGGCGGCGGTGGCGCACATAAACGCCAAGGCTAAAATCACGAGCGAGCCCGCAATGTCTGCCAGCACGCCCATTGCACGACGCTCAAACAGCCAGCTCTCAAAGTGCGGGGCAACGTTGCGCCAAACACGCCACAGCAAGATGCCCATACCGATGACGCCCGGGATATTGAGCAGTAGGATCTCGGAGCACAAAAGACCGATCAGGTTGCCGGCGGCAAAACCAGCGTCGCCCTCGCAGTATTTGCGATAAATCATGTACAACATGTACGCCACAAACGGCTGCAGGCACGCAGAGATAAACGTAACCACCATCGAGGGGTCCTGAGAAAAGACATCGGTGAGTTTATCGACACTCGTGGCATCTTTCGAAGCCAAGAACAAGCCAATGACCACCACGGGCACCACGCCCAAGATAACCTCGACCAGAGTAAACAACTTAGCAGTCAGATCCTCGCTAGCCGTATTGAGGTGAGGCGCCCACTCAGGATGAGCATGCGCGCCGACCTTCTTGTCCTTCTCGGCACGATCGGCCTTTTTACCCTCGGCAACCCGACGACCAGGATCCTTGCGAGTTCCCGCCGCAGCAACCCGAGCCCGAGACTTCTTACCCATAACCAACACCTCACAAGAGGAAACGAATAGCCAACGCTACCCAGTGTACCCTCTAAGCAACGTCACCGCCCCAACCGGCCCCCACAAAAACGTGCCGCCCCATAAGGGGCGGCACACAAACTTTTTTATCAGCTTTTCTGTAGCGAGCACGCGACGACCCAAAGCGGGCCGGGAGGGCCGGACTACCTCCCCTCAACGCGACCCTGCGAAGCCGTGAGCGAGGAGGGAAGGTAGTCCGGCCCTCCCGGCCCAGCTCACGCTAGCGCCAAGCGCTAGTAGTTCACCACCTGCTCCTCAAAGTACGCCTTCGGGTGGTTACACACCGGGCACACCTCAGGCGCCTCGGCACCAACGTGCAGGTGCCCGCAGTTCAGGCACTTCCACACCTTCACGCCCTCACGCTCAAACACCTCGCCCGACTCGATGCGCTCGACGAGTTTGTTGTAGCGCTCCTCGTGGGCCTTCTCGACGGCGGCGACGCCACGGAACTTCTCGGCGATCTCGGCAAAGCCCTCCTCCTCGGCGGTCTTGGCGAACTCGTCGTACATCGTGGTCCACTCGTAGTTCTCGCCCGCAGCGGCGTCGCGCAGGTTGTCCAGAGTGCCCGGAACGGCGCCGTCGTGCAGATACTTAAACCACAGCTTGGCGTGCTCGGACTCGTTGCCCGCCGTCTCGGCAAAAATATTCGAGATCTGAACGTAGCCGTCCTTTTTGGCCTTGGATGCATAGTAGCGATACTTGGTGTGTGCCTGGGACTCACCGGCAAAAGCGGTCTCGAGGTTCTTCTTGGTTTGGGAATTCTCAAAATCCATAGGTGTACTTCCCTTCAACGCATGCCGCCCGTAGGCTTCGAGCGGCCTCGTCTTTAGGATGCCCTCATGCCGAAAATCTAAACCTTACAATCCTGTTCTTCAGATTTGCACAGGCTAGATGCTCAGCCAGCGATCGCCCTCGGCTCGGCAAAAGCCCTCACGCTCCAGGTCGGCTAGAATGCCCGCGATCAAGTCGCGCTCGACCGGCCCACGCCCAGCCGCCGCTTCCATCTCGTTAACGCCCGCCACGGCATCAGCAAGCGTAATCCCCGCCGGCTGGCCATCGCGCGCTGCCAGCAACATACGCACGATATGCGCGCGCTTTTGGCGACGCGAGCCCTCAAACTTTGATTGACGGCTATAGCCCGCCGAGCGCCTGGACGGATTGGGCAGTGTCTTTTTAAGATACGCGCCGTAATCTAGCAACGCGTAATACCACGCGCGCGGCGTGTCGGCATCATCGAGCGGCACGGCAAAGGGAGCGATCTCGTCGGTCGCTGCACCGGGAGCCGCCGGACAGGCGGCTTGGATCAGCGGCACCAGCTCGCGATCGGGAACAGCCGGTACATCGGGAAAGAAGTGATGCAGAAAGACTGTGCGCACATTGGTCTCCAGATACACGCCCGGAAGATCAAACGCAAACGACCGGATACCCTGCGCCGTTGCCGGGCCAATACCAGGCAGAGCGACCAAGTCACGCGTCTCACGCGGAAACTCCCCGTCCCAGTCCTCTACAACGCGCTGAGCGGCCCCATGAAGCGCCAGAGCGCGTCGGTTGTAGCCCATGCCCTGCCAAGCGTCCAAAACATCGGAAGGCGCGGCCTGGGCAAGCGCCTGCACAGTCGGAAAACGATCGAGCCACACCGGCATGCGCGCCTCCACACGCGGCACCTGCGTTTGCTGCAGCATGACCTCAGAAAGCCAAATGATGTACGGATCGCGTGTGCGGCGCCACGGAAGGTCACGATAACGCAGGACCCCTTCCGAACGAATCATCGAACGAAAGGGGTCCTGAATCATGGCTATGCTCCTTATGCGGCGTTATTCCTCCCGGTAAGCGCACTCGCAGGTGGCGTACTCGGGAAACGCTTCGCGGTCGGCGAACTTGGGATCGACGGCTGGGAACTGGCGGTGAGCGACGATGTCGCCGAGCGAAACGGAATCGAGGTAGTCGCGCATCAACGCCTGGGCTCCGGCCCACAGGGGATGATAGCAGCACGCGCCCATGCGCGCACAGTCACCATCGGGCGCGGTGCAATCGTTCATAACCATAGGACCCTGAACGGCCTCGACGACCTGGCGGATAGTGACGTCGTCCGGACTGACCTTGAGACGCATGCCACCGTGGACGCCACGCAGGCTCTCCACAATACCGGCCTGGACCAAACCGTGCTGAATCGAGCGGGCAAACGAATACGGAACATTGACCTCTTCGGCAGCGGTGCGAACAGAAAGCAAACACTCCGGATCCTCAGCAAGCATCGCCAGCATACGAAGGGCGTAATCAGTCTTCCTCGATATGTCCATTTTTCCCCTTTCAAGGAATACGAACAGCTCGAACGAGCTCCGGGGCCGAGCTTGTGTCGAGACGCTAAATGACCGCCAGGACATCCAAATGGTAAATCGGATATCCACTGAGTGCCGCGCTTGGAGCGAAATGCATCAGATGCGGCGCACAGTGCAATTTAGTATAACCTAACCCCCTGTCTCGTAGAACAGGTGTTGCGCAACAAAGCTGTTGTTTAGACAGATATACTTATTGGATTTTACTTGCGTTCCCGAAGGCGCGAGGATTCTGGGCGAAGATGCACCAGGGCGATCGTTCTATCGAAACAAAGTGCATCAAACGCAAAAAGCCACGTCCGAAGACGTGGCTTTAATTGCGTTGGCGGGAAGTACGGGGCTCGAACCCGCGACCTCCGACGTGACAGGCCGGCGCTCTAACCAAACTGAGCTAACTCCCCAGGCAGACGTTCGCGTTTGTTTCCGCTCGCGTGCGCTGCGGGGATTAGTATACACAGAAGCCTGTCCGGCGCGCAACAACTTTTTTGAAAAATTTTTTGGGGCCATCCGGGAGGGCTTCCGGGGCTGAGGGCGGGGGTTAAGTTTGCTGCTCTACAGTCCTGCGCAAGACGGAAAGCACATTAAGTGCTTTCCTTTGCGTGCGGAACTCGCGACAAACTTAACC
>CABURG010000050.1 GCA_902493835.1 uncultured Collinsella sp.
GATGATGTAGCCGAGCATAAAGACAAAGGCCACGCCGCTGATGAAGCCGCCTACGAGGGGAAGCCCCGTGAGGGCGCCTGCGATTACGCCACCAGCGGCTGCCATGGCGTAGCGGTTCTGGCTGTGTCCGACCATGCGCGCGATCGCGCACCCTGCAAAGGCACTCGACACCAGCGCGATGCCAATAACACCGCACATGAGGGCTCCGGCAAGCGACAGACCAGCGATAGAGATAATTAGCAGTAGGACGGCGGGGACGATAGCAATCGTGCCCAGAAGACCGCTCACCCACAGGGACATGGGGCGCTGGTGGAGCATACCGGCGGCGCTGGCAGTCGCACGCGGAAAGACGAGCTCGAGCAGCAGAGCGACAAAGCAGGTGGAAAGCGCCGCGGCGACGATACCGCCGATGACATCGTTAACGGTGGAAGTATCCTCGTTCTCGGTGCGGTCGATCTTGAGTGCGCCGACCTCGGCTCCCGCGGCGCGCTCGGGGTCCTCGGAGACGTGCGCGTTCACGGTGCCGGTGATGTGGGTGTTCTTGCCCAGGATGAGCTTGTCGGCCCAAACCTCGACATCGCCATCGACGGTGCCGTCGATGGTTACCGTATCGCCCGCGAGCGCTGCCGACTTGGTGGAGCCTCGCAAGGCAACCGTCTCGCCTATCGCGTAGAAACAGTTAGCGGTGCTGTCGGAATTGAGAACGACATGCTGGCCAGCAACGGTCACGCTGCCATCAACCGTGGTCTTGGCAATGTCGATGGTGCGTGCCGCCAGACGGACGGCGCCGCCCACCGTGCAGTCGCGGATCGAGAGAGTATCGCCCGTGGCGATGATATCGCGGTCGATGGACGTATCGTCCAAGTTGAGGGCCTGACCTGCCCAGTACAGGTCACCTTCGACGCCGGACGGATTGGCGTCATTGTCGGTCGCAAGTACGTTGCCTGCGGTGTCCGTGCCGGCGAACGACGCCGTGGGAAGCGCGGTGATCGCCAGAGCGATGAGCGCGAATGCCATAAGCAGGCAGCGACGCATCTTGTGTGACGGCGCCGCCGCGGTTTGATTGAAAGCCATGGTTGATCCTTTTGTTAGGTGTTCGGCATATATCTAACAGGGTACCCAACGCGTGGGCGCTCTAAAAGAACCTCTCGGTTGCATTTCGAAGGGTCGTGCCGTGCTGTCTACTTTTTACGGTGCAAGAAGCGCGCGATATCTTCTTCGGTGGGGCTTTTGATGTCAAAGCGCAGCGAGAGCCAGCGCAGACCCATGGTCACGACAACGCATACGACCAGCGCGGCGACATTGCTCATGATGCCGCTCATAACGAGACACACGTAGCTTGTCGATCCGGCGATGGCCGCGATGGCATAAAAGTTAGTGCGTTGGAAAATGCCCGGAACCACGCCCATAAAGCCGTCGCGCAGCATGCCGCCACCTACTGCGGTGAAGAAGCCCATCATGATGCACACCGCCGGCGCAAAGCCGTAGACCAGCGCCTTGTCTGCTCCAGTGGCGGCGTAGATGCCGACCGAGATGATATCGAGCAAGGGGATGAGTTTTTCGGGCTTGTCGACGATTGCCGGGAAAATGTAGATGATGGCTGCCGTGGCGATGGAGAGCGGCAGCGCCATTGGCTGGTTGAGGATGTAGACGTTGCCCACCTGCAGCGTCATATCGCGCAAAAGACCGCCGCCCAGACCGCAGACCACCGCGAGCGCAACTGCACCCACCAGGTCGAGCTTGTGCTCGCGCGCAACCAGCACACCCGAGATTGAAGCCGCGACGACGGCGAACATTTCGAGCCAAAACGGGATGGCGACCATGGCATCCGTGGCGTGTGAGGTAACGGTCATAGCGACGACGACGGGCAAGATGGGGTCCTTTGGGTTGTGGGTTTAGACAATGCCCGTACATAGTACATGGTTGGCGCGCGTGGCGACCCTATTGCTCGGTAAACGGTCGGGACCGGGTGGGGGCGTGGCGTTGCTGGAATGCCAGGGGTCCAGAACATGTACGTCACCCCCCCAAAAAAAACGACATTTTCCGACATCTTTGAAGGCTGACGTACATGTTTGGATTGAGCTCACAGCATGAGTGAGTTGATTTACTCACATCCGGTATATTTCCCCACTTCAACGGACATAAGAGTTGGATACCGGCTCAGAGCGAGAGGCCCTCAATGGATACCCCTGTTCTCATTTCGCATAAAACCGCATGGCTTGTCCATCATGCACCCCAGAATTTGGTTCAGTCTCTTGCGCGGCACGACTACCAGATAGGCGCACAAGGCATCTCCACCCAGCAACGTGTTGCGCGCATACGACAGGCCCTTACCGACTGCGGCATTCCGTCCGATATGCTTAAGACTATCGATATCGCGGTTGTATTCGAATTTGAGCGAATTCGTACCAAAGGCGTCGTTTGCCACATTCTTGGACAAAATCTTCCCTACGAGCATATTAACGAGTTGACGCCCGGAATCTTCATCACCGACGAAGCCTTCGCCTTCGTGCTCGCTGCCGAGTGGATGGATAGGATCGAATATCTCGAATATGGCTATGAAGTTTGCGGCGATTATCGCATGAGGCTCAATCCCGCCGACCCTTATACCGAGCAACCAGCCACCACCTCCAAGGATGAAATAACCGAACTGCTCGATCGGCACCCCGGCAAACCCGGTGCCACACGTGCACGGCTCGCGCTCAGGCACATCTACGATCGCTCGGCCTCGCCTATGGAGACCGCTTCGGCAATCGCCCTCTCGCTCCCAACAAGCGAAGGCGGCGTTGGCATCCGAGGTGTCGAACTCAACAAACCGCTTGAGATCCCTCAACGTCTCTGGCATTGCGCCAAAGCTCGAACGCTCAAAATCGATGCGCTCGTGACCTATAAGCGCAGGGCGCTCGGTATCGAATATAAGGGCGGTTTTCACGATGAGCTCGAGCGCAAGGGAGCAGATGCGGAGCGAGAGGCCGTTCTCTCCCAAATGGGATATCGAATCGTTACGCTCACTTCGGCTCAGTTCGGCAGCCAGCTCGCCTTTCACCGCGCCATGAACAACATTCGCGAAGCACTCGGCATGCCTCGCTGTACCGACACCGGGTACCAGAGAAAACAAAACGAACTACGCAAGGCACTTATCCGCAACTGGAAAAGCATACGAGACGAGGAGGCACCTTCCGAATAGTGCCGCTCCCGTGAGCTCAATCCAAACGTGTACGTCAGCCTCCAAAGATGTCGAAAAATGTCGGTTTTGGAGGGTGACGTACATGTTTGGGGAAGTGTGGGATCGAGACGTATTTCGATAACAAAAAAGCTCCCATTCTTGGGAGCTTTCTCAACCAAAATGGCGGAGGAGGAGGGATTCGAACCCTCGTGACCTTATACAGGCCAAACGGTTTTCGAGACCGCCGCATTCAACCACTCTGCCACCCCTCCGCGTGGGGTAAAAACAAAGCAGGCTCAAAGGCCTGCTTTGGAATTAACTGGCGGAGAGTCAGGGATTTGAACCCTGGAGACGCTTTTGACGCCTACACGATTTCCAATCGTGCTCCTTCGGCCACTCGGACAACTCTCCGTTAAATGCGAAAGTCAGTATACACGAGGAATCGCAAAGTGCAAACAGAAAAGTTGGCATTTTTTAAAACGTTCGGCCGCGCTTGGCGTTGCAGCGGGGTTTGAGGTGCCAAAAAACGGCTTCCGACCAGCGTGGTTGATCAACTCAATTGTTCAAAAGGGGTATTCATGAGCGACTTGGCAATGAATGTAAAATTCTTCGAGCGCCGTTGTGGACCACTGGTATGCATTTCGCGACCACAACCGTGCGTCCGCTGACCTGCGGCTTGGCTCAGCTAATCCCCGTGGCACCGTATCTTGTCCACAAATCCGTCAAGCTCTTGGTCGGCATTTGGTTGGAATGCGCATGAAACGTCGTGCGAGTATGGGCATATGTGGAGGTCATGAGGTTGTAGCTGCATATTCTTGCGGCCTGGGAGGTTGAAAGATATTATTACCAAGTCTTTTCCTGCTTCAGGCGCACCTTCACGACCTGAAGCCACATTTGCCCAGAGGAGGTGACAATATGAAGGCTTATGAACTGCTGTTCTTTGTTGACCCGTCGCTCGACCCCGAGACTCGTCTCGCTGTTATGAAGCGTATCGATACCACGATCGCTGAGGGCGCTGGCAAGGTCGACTCCGTTGACGAGTGGGGCAAGCGCAAGCTCGCCTACGAGATCAACGACCTCACCGATGGTGACTACACCCTCATCAACTTCCACGCAGATCCTACCCAGATCGCCGAGCTTGATCGCGTCCTGCGCATCACCGACGCTGTGGTCCGCCACATGATCGTCCGTCGCGACGACCAGGAGTAAGACTGTCGTTTTGGACTGGGCTTGTGCCCCAAGAGGAAGTAGTGAGTTATGAGCATCAATCGAGTGAACATCACCGGTAACCTCACCCGCGATCCCGAGCTGCGCGCCACCGCCGGCGGAACCCAGGTTCTGTCCTTTGGCGTCGCCGTGAACGATCGTCGCCGCAACGCGCAGACTGGCGAGTGGGAGGACTATCCCAACTTTGTCGACTGCACCATGTTCGGCACCCGCGCCGAGGCCGTGAGCCGTTTCCTGGCAAAGGGAAACAAGGTCGCGATCGAGGGCAAGCTGCGCTACAGCTCTTGGGAGCGCGACGGCCAGCGCCGGAGCAAGCTTGAGGTCATCGTCGATGAGATCGAGTTTATGAGCTCCCGTGGTGGCCAGGGTGGCTACGATCAGGGCGGTTACGCCCCCGCAGCTCCCGCGCCCGCAGCACGTCCTGCCGCACCGGTGGCTACGCCGCCCGCGGTCGACGTCTACGATGAGGACATCCCGTTCTAAGGGTTGTTCACCTATTTTTGAGTGAGAGGCGGCTTCGGTTCGCCGAAGTTGCCAAATGAAAGGTATTTTGACATGGCTAATGATTTTTCTGCACGTCAGCCGCGTCGTAAGTACTGCCAGTTCTGCAAGGAGAACACTGAGTTCATCGACTATAAGGACACTCAGCTTCTCCGTAAGTACATGACCGACCGTGGCAAGATCAAGCCCCGTCGCGTCACTGGCGCTTGCACGCAGCATCAGCATGACATCGCCAACGCCATCAAGCGCGCCCGCGAGATGGCTCTCCTGCCGTACACCGTCCCCGTGGTTTCC
The DNA here is from genome assembly GCA_902493835.1 of uncultured Collinsella sp. Classification (GTDB taxonomy): domain Bacteria; phylum Actinomycetota; class Coriobacteriia; order Coriobacteriales; family Coriobacteriaceae; genus Collinsella. The sequence goes on from CABURG010000050.1 coordinate 5,189, forward strand.
TCTCGTGGCAACCGCGACCGCGGCTAAGAAGGGAGACGCATCATGAAGGTTATTCTTCTCGATGAGATCAAGGGCAAGGGCGGCGAGGGTGACGTCGTAGAGGTCGCTCAGGGTTACGCTGAGAACTTCCTGTTCCCCAAGAAGCTCGCTGTTGCCGCCACCAAGGGCAACCTCAAGCAGCTTGACGAGCGTCGCAACAACATCGCCAAGCGCGAGGCCGTCCGTCTGGCTACCGCCAACGAGACCAAGGCTGCCTTCGAGGGCAAGACGGTCACCGTTGACGTCAAGGTCGGCGACGAGGGCATCCTCTTTGGCTCCGTTACCGCCGCTATGATCGCTGACGCCATCAAGGCTCAGCTCGGTATGGACATCGATCGCAAGCGCGTCGAGCTCGGTAAGCCCATCAAGGTTGCCGGTGCCCACACCGTTGCCATCTCGCTGTACCGCGAGATCAAGGCCGAGGTTGTCGTTCTCGTCGGCGTTACCGCCGAGGAGCTCGCTGCCGAGGCTGAGGTCGAGGAGGCCGCTGAGGTCGCCGAGGCCGAGACCGCCGAGGTCGAGACTGAGGCTGCTGCCGAGTAGCATTTGCTGCAACGCAACAATCTTGTTCTAAGAAGGGCGCTCTGGGAAACCAGGGCGCCCTTTTTGCTTTTTAGCGCGATGCGAGCGCCATAGAGGGCGTTGCGGTGAGGTCTATTCGTGGGACCGTTCATCCGTTTGGTTCGGTGATGATTGGTCGCGCGCGGCGCGTTTTGGGACCGTGGCTGATACTATGGATGCTCGCAAGCGATATGAATGAGGATGCTCATGGCATATGACGATAGGGAGATCGGGCTGACGGTCGAGGACCGCGGCTCAAAGTTGGGTCTTCCCCAAAACCAAGATGCAGAGGCCAATGTACTGGCCGCTATGCTGCTATCGCCCGAGGTGGTCGAAGAGGCCCAGGTCGAGCTGCAGCCCGATGACTTCTACCGGCCCATTCATAAGACCATCTATACTGCGATGGTCGATATGTACAACAGCCGCATTCCCATCGACTCCATCTCGCTGATCGATTACCTGCGCAGCATCAACAAGCTCGATGCCGTGGGCGGCGAAGCGTACATTTTGGAGCTGATGGGTCAGACCCTGTCGCTCGTCAACTGGCAGCACCATGCCGCCATCGTTCGCCGCGATTCGATGCTGCGTGAGCTGATCGGTGCCACCAACGAGATCAACGCGCTGGCATATAACGCCCCCACCGACACCAAAGAGGTCGTGGAGCTAGCCGAGAGCAAACTGCTCAAGGTCACGGCACGCGAGGTCAAGTCGAGCTACAAGACGCTGACCGAGTTTATGGTCGAGGCCTATAACGAGGCCGAGGAAGTGTGCCAGGCCGGTGGCCAGGCTGCGGGCGTGCCCACGGGCTTCCCGTCGCTCGACCGCATGCTCATGGGTTTTCGCGAGGGACAGCTCATCATTATCGGCGCCCGTCCTGCCGTGGGTAAGACGTCGTTCGCCCTGAATCTGGCGCTCAACGCTGCCGCTGCCGGTTATACCGTCGGCTTCTTCTCGCTGGAGATGTCGGGCAAGGAAATTGCCCAGCGTCTGATTTGCGCCTACGCCATGATCTCGATCAGTGACTTCCGCATGGGCCGCATTAGCCCCGAGCAGTGGGCCAATATCAACGAGGCCACGCAGACCTTGTCTAAGCTCGATATTCTGATTGACGATACGCCCGGCACCACAGTGACCGAGATTCGCGCCAAGAGCCGCCGTATGCTCCATAACAAGGAGAAGGCAATCATCATCCTGGACTACCTGCAGCTGGTGAGTCCTCCGCCGGGACGCCGCTCCGAGAGCCGTACCGTCGAGGTCTCGGAGATGTCGCGCGGTCTGAAGATCATGGCCAAGGAGCTCAAAATCCCGCTCATCGCGCTGTCGCAGCTCTCGCGTCAGGTCGAATCCCGTACCGGCAAGCGCCCGCAGCTTTCCGACCTTCGTGAATCGGGCTCTATCGAGCAGGACGCCGATATCGTTATGTTCTTGGACCGCTCCGCCGACGAGGCCGAAGCCTCGCGCGACGATCGACCCGACGAGGGCGTTACGCGTATCGTCGTGGCCAAAAACCGTTCGGGCCCGATCGGCGACGTCGACCTGATGTTCCTGCCGGCATCCACCAAGTTCTATGAGCTTGATGGGGCACATGCCGAGGAGTAGGACAGGCGCCCGTTGCACGGGTATACTGGGAATGTTTTGTGCTTCTGCGTGCCGGCGTGGCGCGTAGACAGTCCATGAATGTAAGGAGTAAACATGCCGTCAACCGTTTTGGTCGGTGCCCAGTGGGGCGATGAGGGCAAAGGTAAGATTTGCGACCTGGTCGCCGGCGACTTCGATGCCGTCGTGCGCTACTCGGGAGGCAACAACGCCGGCCACACCATCGTCGTCAACGGCAAGAAGTACGGCCTGCACCAGGTGCCCTCCGGCATCATGTATTCTGACCACGTGTCGGTGATCGGTAACGGCTGCGTCGTCAACCCCAAGGTTGTCCTTGAGGAGATCGACATGTTCGAGGCCGACGGCATCACCACCAAGAACCTCAAGATTAGCGGCAACGCGCATGTCATCATGCCGTACCACATCGATTTGGATGGCGCCTTTGAGCAGAAGCTCGGCAAGAAGAACATCGGTACCACCAAGCGCGGCATCGGTCCGTGCTATCAGGACAAGATGGCTCGCATCGGCCTGCGCATGCAGGACATGCTGGACGAGGCGCTGTTCCGCGACAAGCTGGAGACCGCTCTCGCCCGCGTGAACCCCGAGCTCGAGCTCATCTACAACCTGCCCACCTACACTGTGGACCAGATTTGCGACGAGTACCTGCCGATGGCCGAGCGTCTGCGTCCCTACATCACCGAGACGAGTCTGCTGCTCAACAACATGATCGATGAGGGCAAGAACCTGCTGTTTGAGGGCGCCCAGGCGACGCTGCTCGACATCGACCACGGCACCTATCCGTACGTGACGTCTTCCAACTGCACCGCCGGCGGCGCCATCACCGGCTCCGGCGTGGGCATGAAGAACGTCGACCGCGTGCTGGGCGTCATGAAGGCCTATATCACCCGCGTCGGTTCGGGCCCCATGCCCACCGAGCTTTCCTATGAGTCCGAGGCCGGTCACACGCTGACCGAGGAGGGCTACGAGTACGGCGTGACCACCGGTCGCCGTCGTCGCTGCGGCTGGTTCGACGGCCCCATCGCCAACTACGCCTCGCGCGTCAACGGCCTCACCGATATCGCCATGACCAAGCTCGACGTGCTTTCGGCCTTCGACACCATTAAGGTGTGCGTTGCCTATGACGTCGATGGCGAGCGTTACACGAGCGTGCCCGAGCACCAGGTGCGCTTTGAGCACGCCAAGCCCATCTACGAGGAGCTTCCTGGCTGGAAGTGCGATATCACCGGCTGCCGCAGCTTTGAGGAGCTGCCGCAGGAGGCTCAGGACTACGTGGCGTTTATCGAGGATCTGGCACACACCCGCGTGACGTTCATTGGCGTTGGCGCTGGTCGCGAGCAGATCATCAACCGATTCTGGAAGTAATCGGGACTATTTGGTTATTGCGATATACCCCTTTGCAGCCCGGACGGGCGGCCGAGGGGTATATTTGCTTGCAAAGGGCTCGCGCGGAGCGGGCCATTCATCCATAGAGGAGGCACCCTTGAAGGCGGACACTCAAACCATCGACATCCTGTTGTTGGGCAGCGGCGGCCGCGAGCATGCTTTGGCAGCTAAGCTCGCAGCATCACCGCGCGCCGGCAAGCTCTACATCGCGCCGGGCAACGGCGGCACCGCGAGCTGCGGCGAGAACGTTGTTCTCGACGACTGCGATCCTGCGGCCGTGGCAGCGTTTGCTCAGAGCCACGGATGCGGACTCGTGGTAATTGGCCCCGAGGCTCCGCTCGTGGCGGGCGTGGCCGACGCCGTGCGCGCGGCGGGTATTCCCTGCTTTGGCCCGGGTGCCGAGGGCGCCCAGATGGAGGGCTCCAAGCTGTTCTCCAAGCAGCTCATGGAGCGTGCGGGCATTCCGACGGCAGCCTATGGTTCGTTTTCCGACGAGGCTTCGGCGCTCGCCTACGTGCGCGAGCAGGGCGCCCCGCTGGTCGTGAAGGCCGACGGCCTTGCCGCGGGCAAGGGCGTTATCGTGGCGACCGAACTTGAGCAGGCTGAGGAGGCCGTGCGCGAGTGCTTTGGCGGCGCCTTTGGCGATGCCGGCAGCACCGTGGTTATCGAGGAGATGCTCGTTGGCCCCGAGTGCTCGCTGCTGGCCTTTACCGACGGCAAGACCGTGCGCCCCATGGCCACCTCGCAGGACCACAAGCGCGCGCTCGAGGGCGACAAGGGCCCCAACACCGGCGGCATGGGTGTCTACAGCCCGGTGCCTATCGTGACCGACGAGGAGCACGCCACGATGGTGGCGGTCATGGAGCAGACCGTGGCCGAGCTTGCTGCCGAGGGTATCGACTACCGCGGCTGCCTGTACGGCGGCTTTATGCTCACGCCTGCCGGCCCCAAGGTGTTGGAGTTCAATGCCCGCTTTGGCGACCCCGAGACGCAGGTCGTGCTGCCGCGCCTTAAGAACGACCTGGTCGAGGTCATGCTGGCTTGTGCCAACTGCGAGCTCGACCAGATTGAACTCGACTGGCGCGACGAGTGGGCCGTGGCCGTTGTCCTGACGAGCGCGGGCTACCCCGGCAGCTACGAGAAGGGCAAGGTCATCACCGGTATTGCCGATGCCGAGGCCATGGAGAACGTGACCGTGTACCACGCGGGTACCGCCGTGGTGGACGGCCAGCTCGTGACCAATGGTGGCCGCGTGCTTGCCGTGACCGCTCTGGGCGACACGTTCGAGAACGCTCGCAACCTTGCCTACGAGGCCTGCGAGAGGATTGATTTTGAGGGCAAGACCCTGCGTCACGACATCGGCCTGCGCGCGCTGCGTGGCCGCGACGCCTGGGATGCCTAAAATCCGAGAGGAATGAGACGGATGGACGAGAAGAACGAAGAGCTCGTGGATGCGCAGATCGTCGAGGAGGACAGCCGCGTGTATGGGCACGCCGAGGGCGAGCCTGGTGGCGAGGTCGCTGACGAGCCGGCGCTGGTGCTGGGCGACGACGACCCGCACGATGCCGAGCTGCACGAGAAAATTCTTTCGGAGGAGTGCGCCTGGAAGGGCAAGATCCTCGACGTCCACCGTCTTGAGGTTGAGCTGCCCAACGGTCACCGCAGCGCCCGCGATATCGTTCGCCATCCGGGTGCGGCGGCCGTTGTGGCACTGACCGAGAGCGGCAAGATCGTACTGGTGCGTCAGTACCGCACCGCCATTGACCGCGTGACGGTCGAGATTCCCGCCGGCAAGCTCGACCCGGGTGAGGACCCGCTCGATTGCGCCAAGCGCGAACTGCATGAGGAGACGGGCTTTAGGGCTGGTCGTATTCGCTTTTTGACGTCGATTGTCACGTCCTGCGGTTTTTGCGATGAGATCATCCACATCTACTTGGCTACCAAGCTCGAGTTTGATGCGCCCAACCCCGATGATGACGAGTTTGTCAACGTGGACCTGGTGCCGCTGCACGAGCTGATTGACGCCGTGCTCGACGGCAAGATCGAAGACGCCAAGACCGTCGTAGGCGCCTTGGCCTGCGATAGCATCGCGCACCGACTAGGCGGGGCCGAACTTTAACGAGCGGGAATGATCCCGCAGGTTTGTGTAAGTCAGCGAAAGTGCTCCATTTGAGACAAGGTGGCCTAAAAGAGGAGGGAAGCGTATGGATATACGCGACCGACGATTGAAGGCCAGATTGTCCAAATGGAGCACTTGCAGCGTCGAGACGAAACGCGGTTTGGTAAAACCGCGTAAGGTGATTATGCTGAAGAGGTTTCTTTCTTACTACAAGCCCCAGATGGGGCTTTTTGTTGCTGATACTGTTTGTGCTCTGGTGCTTGCCGCCATTGACCTGGCGTTCCCCATTATCCTGCGCAATTTGACCGGTGGGCTATTTACTCAGGGTCAGGCTGCCATTATGCAGGCGCTCGGCATAATGGCGGTGGGTTTGGTGCTGATGTATGCC
>CABURG010000051.1 GCA_902493835.1 uncultured Collinsella sp.
CGGCGTGCTCCTGTGCTCCTACTCGCCGGTGCTGCAGCCCACGACGGGTGCCATGCCTGGCATCAAGGCCTTCGACGCCGCCGTCTTCGGCGGCATCGGCTCCATCCCTGGTGCCTTTGTCGGTGGCATTCTCATCGGCATCATCGAGGCGATGGCGCAGGCTTACATTTCCACGAGCCTTGCCAACTCCATCGTCTTTGGTGTTTTGATCATCGTCCTGCTCGTCAAGCCTGCCGGCCTCTTGGGCAAGTACGTCCCCGAGAAGGTGTAGGTGAGCGTTATGAAGTTTCTTAAAGACAAGCAGACGCGTCACGACTTTGTCACGTACGCCATGTGCATCGTGGCCTTCGCCATCGTGTTCTTTATGCAGTCTAACCACATGATTCCGCGCATGATCGCCGGTCAGCTGGTTCCCATCACGGCCTATATCGTCATGGCCATTTCCCTCAACCTCGTCGTCGGCATCGCGGGCGACTTGTCGCTGGGCCACGCGGGCTTTATGAGCGTCGGTGCCTACACGGGCATCGTCACCGCCGTCGCGCTGGAGAGCGCCGTTCCGTCCGATCCGATGCGTCTGATCATCAGCATTGTGGTCGGCGCTATCGCCGCTGCCATCTTGGGCTTCTTGATTGGTATCCCGGTCCTGCGCCTGAGCGGCGACTATCTGGCCATCGTGACCCTGGCTTTTGGCGAGATCATCAAAGAGATCGTCACCTGCCTCATTGTGGGCGTCGACTCCCGCGGCCTGCACGTGATTTTTAACATCACGGGCAACTCTACGATCGACGACCTGCACCTGCTCGAGGACGGCACCGCCATCATCAAGGGCGCCCAGGGCGCCTCGGGCGTGTCGACGTACTCGACCTTCCTCGCCGGTGCCATCCTGGTCATGGTCGCACTCGTGATCGTGCTCAACCTGGTCCGCAGCCGTACCGGCCGTGCCATTATGGCCGTGCGCGATAACAAGATTGCAGCCGAGTCCGTAGGCATCTCCGTCACGGAGTACCGCATGATCGCCTTCGTGGTTTCCGCTGCCCTCGCCGGTGCTGCCGGAGCTCTCTTCGGCGGCAACTTCTCGCAGCTCTCCGCCACCAAGTTCGACTTCAACACGTCGATCCTCATTCTGGTGTTCGTGGTCCTGGGCGGCCTGGGCAACATGCGCGGTTCCGTCATCGCGGCGGCGTTGCTCACGGTGCTTCCCGAGCTGCTCCGTCAGTTCTCGGACTACCGCATGCTCATCTACGCCATCGTGTTGATCCTGGTCATGATCTTTACCAACAACCCGCAGTTCAAGGCGTTCTTCGGTCGCGTCAAGGACCGCTTTGCTTCCAAGAAGGAGGTGGCAGCCGATGCCCAGTAAATTTGAGTTCAACAAGGGCAAGATGGTCCCGTATCCTTCTGGCGCCATCGTTCCCGACCGTGACCTGGGCGAGCGCCCGGCACTCGAGTGCATCCACCTGGGCATTGAGTTCGGTGGCCTTAAGGCAGTCGATGACTTTAGCCTGACTATCGGCAAGACCGAGATCGCCGGTCTCATCGGCCCCAACGGTGCCGGCAAGACCACGGTCTTCAACCTGCTCACCAAGGTGTACCAGCCTACGCACGGCACCATCCTGCTCGATGGTGAGGACACCTCGGGCAAGTCGGTCTACCAGGTCAACCGCATGGGTATTGCCCGTACGTTCCAGAACATTCGCCTGTTCAACACCATGACGGTGGAGGACAACGTTAAGGTCGGCCTGCACAACCAGGAGCGCTACTCCGGCTTTGAGGGCGTGCTGCGCCTGCCGACGTATTGGAAGCACGAGAAGGCCGCCCACGAGCGCGCCATGGAGCTACTGTCCATTTTTGACATGGAGCACCTGGCAAACGAGCAGGCCGGATCGCTGCCTTACGGCGCTCAGCGTCGTCTGGAAATCGTCCGCGCGCTTGCCACCAACCCCAAGCTGCTGCTGCTCGACGAGCCTGCCGCCGGCATGAACCCGTCCGAGACCGCGGAGCTCATGGAGAACATCGTTAAGATTCGCGACACCTTCGGCATCGCCATCATGCTTATCGAGCACGATATGTCGCTCGTCATGAATATATGCGAGGGTATCTGCGTGCTTAACTTTGGCAAGGTCATCGCCAAGGGCACGGCAGAGGAAATCCAGAACAACGACGCCGTTATCGAGGCGTATCTGGGTAAGCAGGATAAGGGGGAGAACTAAATGGCAGAGCCGATGCTTTCCGTCTACAACATCAACGTCTGGTACGGCGCCATCCACGCCATCAAGGACATCTCCTTTAACGTTAACGAGGGCGAGATCGTGGCCTTGATTGGTGCCAACGGTGCCGGCAAGTCCACAACGCTCAAGACCGTCTCGGGCTTGCTGCGCTCCAAGACTGGTTCCATCAAGTTTATGGGCGAGGACATTACTCATACGCCCGCTGATAAGCTGGTTGGTAAGGGGCTGGCTCAGGTTCCCGAGGGTCGTCGCGCCTTTTTGCAGATGACGGTCGAGGAGAACCTGGAGATGGGTGCCTATACGCAGCCCAAGTCCACGGTGGCTCCGGGCCTGGAGCGCGTCTACGAGCAGTTCCCGCGCCTGAAGGAACGTCGTCGCCAGGTCGCCGGCACCCTTTCAGGCGGCGAGCAGCAGATGCTCGTTATGGGGCGCGCCCTTATGAGTAACCCCAAGCTGCTCATGCTCGACGAACCTTCCATGGGTCTGGCACCGATTCTGATCGAACAGATCTTCCAGATTGTCGAGGACCTGCACAAGGCCGGTACCACGGTACTTCTGGTCGAGCAAAACGCGCAGATGGCGCTTTCCATCGCCACGCGCGGTTACGTGCTCGAGACCGGCAAAATCACCATGACCGGCACCGGTCAAGAGCTGCTGCACGACGATAACGTCCGCAAGGCCTATCTGGGTGGCTAGGAGGTTCCGCCGTTCTACCGAACGGCGGACCAGTCGACGCTGCGCGGGCACCAGAGCGACAACTTGTCATTCAAAGAGGGCGGCATGACCAGAAGGTCTATGCCGTCCTCTTTTCATGCCAATTTGTTCGCTCTGGTGCCCGCTCGCTGTCCGTCCTCTGCCTGCGGCGTTACTTTGGTTCTGCCCCCTTTATGTTGCGGTGGAATAGGGACTAAATGGGAGTCTAAGAGGCCAAAACAGTCCCTATTCCACCGCAACTTCATGGGGATGTGTGAAAATGCCCGTCGGAAAACATCTGCTGTCTTTGGGGGTCTATCTATGGTGTACGAGTTTTGTGCCGAGAACTTTGAGCGGGTGCCGGCGGCTATCGATGCCGGTGCAAGGCGTATCGAGCTGTGCGACAACCTTGCCGTTGGTGGCACCACGCCTTCGGCCGGCGTTATCAGCGCTACGACCAACTATGCCCACGAGCACGATGCACGGGTGATGTGCATGATTCGCCCGCGTGGCGGCGACTTTCACTACAACCAGGACGAGCTGCGTATGATGGAGATGGACCTGGGCCTTGCCGTGAGCGCCGGCGTTGACGGCTTGGTCTTTGGCTGCTGCAAGCCCTGCGCTGGCGGATGGGCGCTCGACGAACTTACGCTTGGCGCCCTCGTGATGGCTGCGGGCTGCGCGACCGAGGAATGTAAGCGTGAGCCCATCGACATCACCTTCCACATGGCGTTTGACCAGCTCTCGCCCGAGGCTCAACTCGATGCCGTCGACACACTCGCCGATTGCGGCGTTACGCGCATCCTGACGCACGGCGGTGCCGCCGGCACGCCGATCGAGGACAACCTGGAGCATCTGTCGCGTCTTATCGAGTGTGCGGGAGACCGCCTGACCATCCTTCCCGGCGGCGGCATTTCCACGGCCAACCGCGATACCGTGGCGGCGGCACTGGGCGTCTCCGAGCTCCATGGCACCAAGATTGTGCCGCTGGAGGTATAACCCGTGGCGCTGGTATTTGACGTTCAGCAGGCGAACGGTAAGCCCGACGACAACCGTCGTCCCGGCACCGCGTGCCCTTTTTGCGATACAGAAGGGCTCACCGACATCATTCGCCGTGATGGCGATTGCATTTGGCTCGAGAATAAGTTCAAGACCCTGCGCGCCACCCGTCAAACCGTGCTGATCGAGTCGGCCGATCACGATGCCGACCTGGTGACCTACGAGCCGGATGAACTCCACCATGTGATGCGGTTTGCCCTGGGTTGCTGGCAGCAGATGATCGATTCACAGCAGTATCGAAGCGTGCTCATGTACAAGAACAAGGGTCCGCTCTCGGGCGGTAGTCTCGTGCATCCGCACATGCAGATTGTGGGTTTGGAGCAGGAAGACGGCTACACTTCGCTGACTTCTGCCAATTTCGAAGGCATCAATGTCTGGCAACAGGGGAGGATCTCGGTCAATATCTCAACCGAACCGATCATGGGGTTCTTTGAGATCAACGTTTCAGCCCCGCAGGGAATCGCCGCCAGCGATGACACGAGAGACCAAGCCGAGACGGACCTCTTCGCCGATGCAATCCAGATAGCTCTGCGCTATATCTTGCACGAGCACCATGGCGGTCGTGCAGAGTCGTACAACCTGTTCTTCTATCACATGAGCGACCGAACCATTGCCAAGGCGCTTCCACGTTGGGTGGTTTCACCCTACTTTGTCGGGTATCGGCTGGCTCAGGTCAATGCTGAGACCACGCTCGATGTCGATGCGGAGCGACTCCGCGCACATCTGGAGGCGCTCACATCGTAAAGTGAGCGCCCGCACACTGCGGACGGTTTAGCGCGCCATTGCATCGCGGCCGGCCTCGACGCGCTTGCGCTGGGCGGCGCGCTCCTCGCCGGTCAGACGCTCAAAGAAGTGCCCGATAAGCGAGGCGAGCACCTGCTGAAACAACGTTCCACACATGACGGGAAACACAACTTCGCCCGGAAAGTATTGCGTGGCGATGACGGCGCCCGAAGAGATATTGCGCATGCCGCAGGTAAAGCACATGGTGGTCGTTTCGCTATATGGCAGATGCAGCGCGCGGGCGACCAGAATGCCGACGACAAAGCCGCTGATGGCGAAGACCAAAATAAAGAGGGCGACTTCCAAGCGCACCGCGTTCATGTGCAGCACGTACTCGCTCATGGCGGTGGAGTTGGAGGCGATAACGCCCATCATCATGAACTTGCAGGCGGGCGAGAGCGCGGGGGAGAGTTTTTCGTGCCCCCATCCGCGCGTGAGCTCGTTGATCACGATGCCGAGAACGGCGGGGATGGCGATCATAAAGGCCATGTTCTGCATCATACTCGGCACGTCGATCGAGACGGTGGCGCCTAGCAGGAGCTTGAGCGTAAGCGGAATCGTCACAGGGGAGATGACCGAGGACGTCAGGATGATGGTGAGCGCGAGCGGGCCGTTGCCGCCGAACATGCTGATCCACATAAAAGCGGTGACTGCCACGGGCACACTGTATTCGAGCACGATGCCGCAGACAAGGTTGGGGTTGGAACCAAAGAACAACGATCCCATGGCATAGGCCGCGATGGGAATAAGCGCCGCCGAGACCAACAATGCCACAATCAGGTGCAGCGGACGGTGGAACACCTCGGCTACCTGGTGGAAGGTGTTGCTGAGCGCACCTTGGAACGTCATAAAGGCAAACAAGGTGGGAACGATGGGCTTGAGAACGCCGATCTGTTGAGGAAAGAGCACGCCGAGCGCCACGCAAGTCGGAACGATGATTTGCATGTGCCCCGCGAGAAACTTGCCCAGTCCAACCCATTGCTTCATATGCTCTTGTGACTCCCTTTGCTCGTGAATCCGTTTTGACTGGATATGCTAGACGCTCACATGTGTCCGTGCGTCAGAAACGCTCGATTATTTCGAGGGTATTACCGGCATCGTTTACCGAAACCGCGGCGTGCTGCGGCGATTTGCGTCCGCGCCGCACGGTATAATAAATCCGTTCAACAGATCTGCCTGCCGAAGCGGGCATACACAGAGGACTCATCGCTATGAACCGTGAGAGGTATCGCGGCGACCTGCCCCTATCGGGGGTGGGTGCCTATGTCATCGCTTAAGACGACGCATCGCTGGGCGGTCGCTCAGCAAAACCCCGAGCTCGAAAAGGAGCTTTCGGCTGGTCTGGGCATTCCCAGGCTGGTGGCGCGCATTATGGTCGCGCACGGCATTGGCTCCATCAAAGAGGGCCAATTGTTTTTGACGCCTTCGCTCGATCGCGACTGGGCGGACCCACTCGTTATTCCGGGCATGTCGGTCGTTGCCGACCGCGTTGAGCGTGCTATTCGCAGCCACGAGCGTATCGCCGTCTTTGGCGATTTTGACGTCGACGGCATTACGTCGACTTGTCTGTTGACCGAGGCGCTACGTTCGTTTGGCGCCAACGTCACGCCGTTTATTCCGCACCGCTTTGACGAGGGCTACGGCCTGTCGCGTGCGGCGCTCGACCGCGTCAACGAGCTCGCTCAACCCAACCTGATTGTGACCGTCGATAACGGTATTGCTGCCAAGGAAGAGGTCTCCTATCTGGAGAGTCTGGGGATCGATTTGGTGGTCACGGACCATCACGAGCCCTCCGACCAGGTGCCGCAGGGTGTGCCCCTGACTGACCCCAAGCTCGAGGACGAGGGCCCCTCGCGTGAGCTTGCCGGTGCTGGTGTGGCGCTCAAGCTGGTGCAAGTCCTGGGTGAGCGCCTGGGCAAGCCGTCGTATTGGCGTTCGCTAATCGAGGTCGCGGCGCTGGGCACCGTGTCCGACATGATGCCGCTCACGCCCGAGAACCGCGCGCTGGTTGCCGAGGGCATCCAGCAGATGCGCGTAACCGCTCGCCCCGGCTATATCGCGCTTGCCGCGCTCGCCAAGGCGGACCTTTCGAGCATTACGGCGGATGGCCTGTCATTCTCGCTCATTCCTCGCTTAAACGCTGCCGGTCGCATGGCCGATCCCAAGCTGGCGCTCGACCTGCTGCTTGCCCGCGATCCCATCGAAGCAAGCGCACTGGCGGCTGAGCTCGAGGAAATCAACCGCCAGCGCCGTGAGATCGAGGCGGAGCTCACGCGCGATGCCATGGCAAAGGTCGAGGAGACCTATGACGGCGGACGCGCGATCGTCGTGGGCGGCGAAGGCTGGCACGAGGGCGTCAAGGGCATCGTGGCAAGCCGTCTGACCAACCGCTACCACGTGCCGGCGCTGCTGTTCTCGATCGAGGACGGTATCGCGCGCGGCTCTGGTCGCTCGGTGGGCAAAGTTAACCTGTTTGACGCCATCGAGCGCTGTTCCGACCTGATGATTCGTCGCGGCGGACATGCCGGTGCGGTGGGTGTGACTATCGAGGCATCCAAGCTCGACGAGTTCCGCCGTCGCCTTTCGGCCGTGCTATCGGAGCTTCCCGCCGAGGACTTTGAGGACACTGACGAGGTTGCCGCCACCGTTGACCTCTCCGAGCTAAATATCGAGACCATCGAGCAGATTTCCCGCCTTGAGCCGTTTGGCCAGGGTAATAAGGTGCCGCTGCTGGCTGCCGAGGGCGTGACGATGTGTGATCGCGCCGTGGTGGGTAAGACCGGCGAGCACATGCGCTTCGTGGCGACGGATGGCGCCGCGAGTGTGCCGGCCATCATGTTTCGTGTACCGCAAATCGATAAGCTCATCAACTGCGATAGCGCTGTCGATTTGGTGTTCGAGGCCGTTGCCGAGCATTGGCAGGGTCGTGTGAAGCCCAAGCTCATGATCAAGGATGTTCTGGTCCGCGATACCACGCTGCCCAGCATCGACGATCCGGCATGCGAGCTTCGTCGTGGCGTGCAGCCGGCGGATTCCGGCCTGCGCCTGGAGTCGCGTAAGCGCGAGACGCTCGCCCAGCTTTCCTATACCGAGCTCACGCGCTCGCTTATCCATAGCTTTATCGGCTCGAACCAGCCGCACCGCGCGCAGGTCGAGGCGCTCGATGCCCTGGCCGATCACCAAAGTGTTCTGGCCGTTATGGGAACGGGGCGCGGCAAGTCGCTCATCTTTCATGTGCATGCCGCGCGCGAGGCGGTTCTTCGCGGGCGTGCGAGCATCTTTGTCTATCCGCTGCGCGCGCTCGTTGCCGACCAGGCCTATCACCTCTCGTCGACGATGGCATCGCTTGGCATTGGCGTTGGCGTGCTGACCGGCGAGACCGTGGAGGCCGCACGCGATGACGTGTTCGCCGGCCTAGCTTCGGGCCGCACCGGTATCGTGCTCACGACGCCCGAGTTCCTATCTATCCACCGTGACCGCTTCGCGCGTTCGGGCCGCATCGGCTTTGTCGTTATCGATGAGGCGCACCACGCCGGTCTTGCCAAGGGCGGCGACCGCAGCGCCTATCTCGACATGCCCGATATCCTCAAAGCCCTGGGCGACCCGGTCGTTATGGCTGCGACGGCCACCGCGACGGCTCCGGTTGTGGCCGAGCTTGCTCGCATGCTGCCGATCACTCGCACGGTGGTCGACGAGACGGTGCGCGAGAACCTGCAGCTCGAGGACGACCGCGATCTTGCAAGTCGCGAGAACCGTTTGGTGTCGATTGTGGCGACGGGGGAAAAGACCGTCATCTACGTCAATTCGCGCGACCAGTCCGTGGCGCTCGCCAAGACGTTGCGCAAGCGTGTGCCCGATTGCGCAACCCATATCGCGTTCTATAACGCGGGGCTTGCGCGTTCCGATCGCCGTCGCGTGGAGGAAGCATTCCGAGACGGCAGCCTCAGCTGCATCGTCTCGACATCTGCCTTTGGCGAGGGCGTCAACCTGCCCGATATCCGCCATGTCGTGCTCTATCACATGCCGTTTGGCGGCATTGAGTTTAACCAGATGAGCGGCCGCGCCGGTCGCGATGGCCAGCCCGCCGTGATCCATCTGCTCTATTCGTCGCGCGACGCCCGCATTAACGAGCGCCTACTCGACTGCTATGCGCCCGAGCGCGACGAGCTCGTCACGCTCTATCGAGCGCTGCAGACCATGTGGCGCTCCAACCGTGGCAAGACGGGGGACGATTCATTCTGCGCAAGTGATATCGACATCGCGCAGATGTGCCTTGCCATCGATGCCCGCACGCCGGTCGACGAGCGCTCGGTGGAAAGCGGCCTGGGAATCTTCGAAGAGCTTGGTTTCTGTCGCGTTTCGGGGTTTGACGACACTCGTCGTATCGCGATGGCCGAAAACCCCGGCCGCGTGCAATTGAGCAGGTCAATTCGCTATTTGGAGGGCTTGCGCTCGCGCATGGAGTTCTCGGCTTTCCGGAGCTGGGCGCTCGATTCGTGCGCTTCTGATATGCTAGCCAAAGTTAACCGCCCGATCGTACCGCGGGCCTAGGGGAAGGGGACCTCGATGGATGCCGCAGCCCGTACCGCCCATGATTCCACCCTCCAGCCGTTTTCGGAGATGGAGCACTATAAGCATGCCGATGAGCTGCCGCCCGAGATTATGGCGGACAGCTACGACAAGCTGGAGCGCCTGTGCCTCAAATATATGAATGAGGACGACTTTTCTAAGGTTGAGCAGGCCTACTGCTTTGCCGCCGAGAAGCACTGCAACCAAAAGCGCCGCTCGGGCGAGATGTACATTAACCATCCCGTCGAGGTTGCCATCATTTTGGCCGATCTCAAGATGGACTGCGATGTGGTGTGTGCCGCGCTGCTGCACGATACCGTCGAGGATACCGAGACCTCGCTCACCGATGTTTCCGGCCTGTTTGGCGAAACCGTTGCTGAGCTCGTCGATGGCGTGACCAAGCTCACCAACATCGAAGTCGACAGCATGGACGAGAAACAGGCCCTCACGCTGCGCAAGATGTTCCTCGCCATGTCCAAGGACATTCGTGTCATCATCGTTAAACTTGCCGACCGTCTGCACAACATGCGTACGCTGGCGGCCCTGCGTGAGGATCGTCGCCTGTTTAAGGCTCGCGAGACCATGGACGTGTACGCGCCCTTGGCCGACCGCCTGGGCATGAGCTCTATTAAGTGGGAGCTCGAGGACCTGTCCTTCTTCTACCTGGAGCCCGATGCCTACCAGCGCATCGCGCGCATGGTGGCTGAGTCGCGCGAGGTCCGCGAGCGCTACCTTGCCGAGACCATCAAGACGCTCACCGACGAACTCAACCGCATTGGCCTGGAGGGCTTCCAGATTAATGGCCGCTCCAAGCACTATTGGTCCATCTACCAAAAGATGAAGCGCAAGGGCAAGGAGTTCTCCGAGATCTACGACCTGGTGGCGCTGCGTGTTATTACCCATTCGGTGCGCGATTGCTACTCCACGCTCGGTGCGGTGCATACGCTGTGGCATCCCATGCCTGGTCGCTTTAAAGACTATATCGCCATGCCCAAGGTCAATAACTACCAGTCGCTCCATACGACGGTCATCGGCCCCACGGCTCGTCCGCTCGAGATTCAGATTCGAACCTACGAGATGCATGAGCAGGCCGAGTATGGCATTGCCGCCCACTGGCTATATAAGAAGTCGGGCGGATCGTCTGCTTCCAAGACCAATGACGCTCAACGTTTGGACGACCAGATCAACTGGCTCAAGCATTCGCTCGATTGGGCTGCGTCTGATGAGATCACCGACGCCAAGGAATACCTGCATTCGCTGAAGGTCGACCTCTTCGATCAGGAGATCTTCGTCTTTACGCCCAAGGGCGAGGTCATGGCGCTTCGTGCCGGCTCCACGCCGCTCGACTTT
Organism: uncultured Collinsella sp.; assembly: GCA_902493835.1. Taxonomy (GTDB): domain Bacteria; phylum Actinomycetota; class Coriobacteriia; order Coriobacteriales; family Coriobacteriaceae; genus Collinsella. The sequence goes on from CABURG010000051.1 coordinate 10,683, forward strand.
GCCTATGCCGTTCACACCGAGGTGGGAAACCACTGCGTCGGCGCTAAGATCAACGGTGCTGTGGCCCCGCTCACGCACGAGATCAAGACGGGCGACCGCGTTGAAATCCTGACTAACAAGAGTTCCAAACCGTCGCGTGATTGGCTCAAGATCGTCAAGACGCCTTCGGCCAAGTCCAAGATCCGTCGCTACTTTGCCGCCGCGACTAAGGACGACGACGCTGCCGCCGGCCGCGATATGCTGGCCAAGGACCTGCGCAAGCGCGGGTATGGCATCTCCACGCCGCGCTCCACGCGTGCGCTCAACGCCGTGGCGGAGCAGTTTAACTTCAAGCAGCTCGAGGACCTGTTTGCCGCCGTCGGCGCCGGCAAGGTTGCCCCGCGCGCTGTGGGTAATAAGGTCGAGCAAATCTTGGACCCCAAGCCCGAGGAACAGCTCACCAAGGCCGAGGCTATCGCCGAGGTCGTGAAACAGCCGGCCCGCGGCTCCAACCGCAAGCCGCAAAAGCGTGGCAAGAGCGCAAGTAACGGCATTATCGTTAA
>CABURG010000052.1 GCA_902493835.1 uncultured Collinsella sp.
AGATGGGGATCGTCGTCGACTTCGATGGCGATGCCGTACTGGGGCCAGTAATATGCCATGGGAACCTCCCTGCTTCTGGGCCAAAACTTCTATCGGTTTTGGCTGTCGACGCCGACCTTATCAGCCGCTACTTGACCAATTTCTGACCAAATGCTTGACGGATTGGCGTCTCCGCAGGTAAAAGGCGGCAAAAAAAACTCCAACTTTTTTCGAGCGACAATCGCGCGGTCGGCGACGGCGGGGCCATATGTGTCAAAAGCATCGTCTGCCGAGGAAATCAAGCCGCTCGCCGAATTGCACGAACGTAAAAAACGCCAATTATGGAGACGGTCTCGAACACGTCGACGAAACGATGCGGTAACATCTCCCTGCAAACACTGTAGTTAGCTAAAGGGGGAGTTCGCGTGTCTGCAACCATCAAACCCTTCACTGACGAGTTCGAAGAGTATGGCCGCGATGAATCTCGCGCATCGGGCGAGGCCTCGAGCATCTCGTTTCCGACAACGGAAAACGAGGTCCGTGCCATTTTGGAAAAGCTCCATGCCGAGCGTGTTCCGGTAACGGTTCAGGGCGCCCGAACCGGCCTTGCCGCCGGCGCCGTGCCCCACGGCGGGCATATCCTCAATACTTCCCGTATGAATCGCTATTTGGGCCTTCGCCGCGATGAACAAGGCCAATTTCTGCTGCGCGTGGAGCCAGGCGTTGTGCTCTCGGAGCTGCGCAAGCAGCTGAGCAAGAAGGTGCTGCCGACCGCTGGTTGGGACCAGGCATCGCTTGAGGCCTACGAGGAGTTCCAAGAGGCTCCCGAGCAGTTTTTTCCCACCGATCCCACCGAGGCATCTGCCTGTCTGGGCGGCATGGCGGCATGTAACGCCTCCGGTGCCCGCAGCTACGCCTACGGCCCCATGCGCCCACATATCACGGGACTCCACGTCGTGCTGGCTGATGGCGATTTGCTTGAGCTTCGGCGCGGCGAGGCTTTTGCCCAGGGCCGCCACCTGTCGCTCGTGACGGCAGCGGGCCGTACACTCGAGCTCGATCTTCCCGGCTATACCATGCCCAAGACAAAAAATGCTTCGGGCTATTTCGTTGCTGACGATATGGATGCCATCGATCTGTTTATCGGTGCGTGTGGCACAATCGGTGTCATCACCGAACTCGAGATTGCCCTGCAGGTGGCACCCGCGGTCGTTTGGGGCGTGAGCTGCTTCTTCGACAGCGAAGACAAGGCCGTGTCCTTCACCGATTCTGTGCGTCCCGTCCTGTCCCATGCGGCTTCCATCGAGTACTTCGATGCTGGCGCCCTGGATATTCTACGTCGCCAGCGCGAGCAGTCGACGGCGTTTGCCTCGCTGCCTGCGCTCGACAAAGACGCCAAGGTCTGTGTCTACGTGGAGCTCGACTGCGACGACGAAGCCCAGGCGACTGAGGAGCTGTATCACTTGGGGTGGGTACTGGAGCTTGCGGGCGGCAGTGACGATGCGACATGGGTCGCGCGCACCGAGGTCGATCGCGAGTGTCAGCGATTCTTCCGCCATGCGGTGCCCGAGAGCGTCAACATGCTCATCGACGAGCGCCGCCGCATGGATCCCACCATCACCAAACTGGGTTCGGACATGTCGGTGCCCAACGCGCACTTGGCCGATGTTATCGCCCTCTATCGCCGCACGCTGGCGGAAAGTGGGCTTGAATCTGCCGCCTGGGGGCATATCGGTAACAACCATCTGCATGTGAACATTCTGCCGCGCGATGCACAGGATTATCGCCGCGGCGCAGAACTCTTTGCCCAGTGGGCTTCCGAGGTCACGGCCATGGGCGGTGCCGTCTCCGCAGAACACGGCGTCGGCAAGATCAAGGCGGGCTTCTTGGAGACGATGTACGGTCACGAGGCCATGGTCGAGTCGGCGCGGCTCAAGCTCCAGCTCGATCCTGCCGGGCAGCTGGGTCGCGGTAACCTGTTTTCGGAGAAGCTCTTGGATGAGCTCGTCCAGAAAGGGGGCGCGTGAAGATGAGCGATTTCCATATGGTGGTGTGCGTCAAGGCCGTGCCGGGCAGCACCGAGGTCAAGATGGACCCCAAGACCAATACCATCGTGCGCGATGGCAAGCAGGCGGTCATTAATCCCTTTGATGCGAGCGCTTTGGAATGCGCGCTGGCGCTGAAGGACGACTTTATCGGCTTTGGCATGGATGTGCGCGTGACGGTGGTGTCGATGGGCATCCCCGCGACCGAGTCGCTGCTGCGCGACTGCATCGCTCGAGGCGCCGACGATGCGCTGCTGCTGACCGATCGCGCCTTTGCAGGTGCCGATACCCTGGCAACCACCTATGCCCTCAAGTGCGGCATCGAGGCGCTCGACGAGGACTTCGACCTGCTCATCTGCGGCAAGATGGCGGTGGATGGCGATACGGCCCAGATTGGTCCCGAGCTTGCCGGTGCCTTTGATATTCCCTGCGTGACCGACGTGAGCTGCGTGCAGAGCGCGGGCTTTACGACCTGTGGCTCGCTGGCGCTCGTTCACGGATGCGATGCCGGCGAGGAGACGGTGTACCTTGAGATGCCGTGCGCGATGACGACTGCCAAGGAGATTGGCCAGTTGCGTATGCCGAGTATTGCCGGTATTCGCGCGGCGGAGGAGGCGGACGTGCGCGTGGTCAGCGCCGCCGACGTGAACGCCGACCCCGCGCGTTGCGGTCTTGCCGGGTCGCCGACACAGGTCGTGCGCTCGTTTGTGCCCGACCGTGACCAAACGTGCGAGGCCGTTGAGGGAACGGCGTCCGAGCAGGCGGTAAAACTTGCCAAGATTATCGAGGGGATGGCATAGATGAGCGGACTGATTATCGATAGCGAAGCCTGTATCGGCTGCGGTCGCTGCGTTCGTGCCTGTGCCTCGGGCGGCATCGTAGTGGAAGGCGAGCGACCCAACCGATGCGCCCATGTAACCGACGGCTGCATCCTATGCGGTGGGTGTGTCGACGCCTGCCCTGTCAACGCTATCTCGATCGAGCGTGACGAGGCTGCTGGTGCGGTGGACCTTGATGCATATCGAGACATTTGGGTATTCGCGCAGACCGACGAGCGCGATACGGTGACTCCCGTTGCCTATGAGCTTATGGGCAAGGGGCGCGAGCTTGCCGATGCTCGCGGCTGCCGTCTGGTGGCACTGGTCGGCATGAGCCCCGAGGGCTCGCTCGGGGACCTGGAGCATCTGGTTTGCGCGGGCGCCGACGAAGTCCTGGCCTGTCGCGACGAGCGCCTGCGCCAAAACGATGCGGAGGTCTACGCCCGCTTGATCTGCGATTTGGTAGCCGAACGCAAACCCGAGGCCATCCTATACGGTGCGACCGCTTTTGGTCGCGAACTGGCACCCGGCGTTGCCGTGCGTTTGCAGACGGGCCTTACGGCTGACTGCACCGTACTTTCGATGGATGCAGAGACGGGACTGCTGCAACAGACGCGTCCGACGTTTGGCGGCAACCTGATGGCCACCATCATTTGCCCCAACCACCGTCCGCAGATGGCAACGGTGCGCCCCGGTATCTTTAAGGCTCCCGACTTCGACTACGGCCGCTCTGGCACGATCACCCAGATATCGCTTGCGGATGATGCTAAGGCTCGTGTCGAGATCTCGATTCCCGCCGAGGAGTGGGGACAGCAGCCCTCGATCGCCAATGCCGAGTGCCTGGTCGTGGTGGGTCGCGGCATTGGTTCCAAGAAAAACCTGCCGTTGATGCGAAGGCTCGCCGAGGCTCTGGGAGCCGAGCTTGGCTGCACGCGACCTGTCGTGGAGGCCGGCTGGTTGGAGTATCGCCATCAGATTGGCCAGACGGGCGTATCGGTTTCGCCCAAGCTTCTCGTGAGTATCGGTGTTTCGGGCGCCATTCAGCATCTTGCCGGCATCGGTGGGGCGGAGTGCATTATCGCCATCAACGAGGACCCGGATGCCCCCATTTTCGGTGCTGCCCAGTACAAGGTTGTTGGGGACGCCGTCGAGGTCGTCGAGGAGCTGCTGGCCCAGCTTGAGCGCTAGGCGCGCGCCAGCCAGTCGCGCATCTCGTCCTTTAGGCGGCTCCAGGTTGCCTGCGTGGCGGGGTCGGTAAAGGGCCGCGTAATGCCAAAGGGCGCGTCGAGCAGGCGGTGGATATCGCCCTGTTCGCGCGCCAGCGCGCGGCTTGCTGGATAGACGAGCTCAAACATAAAGCAGATAAGCCCCACCAAGAAGTCGGCGGGCTCATCGCGCTCATCGCGTGCGACGCAGCGGTGCTCGTCAAAGGCGGCAAGTGTCGGCGACGAGAAACGGCTGCCGAGAAATGTCTTCTCGTCCACCTTGAGGATGGTATCGACGGTGCTGTCGGCGATGGTGCGCATAATGTCGATCTTGTCGCCATCGCGCACGATATCGCAGAAGCACCGTGTACGCTCGTCGAGTTGTGCCGGCAGGCGAAAGTCGCTGTGATAGGCGATGCTCGCTCGGATGAGCTCGTCATGCGCACCGGTTTCGATAAAGTCACGGATGTTTGTCGTGGCGGGTGCATCGGCGGGATTCTCGCCAAAGAGGACCTCGATGCCCAGCGCCGCATGGCTCATGCTCTCGGCGTCCTTAAAGGTGTCCCAGCGTCGCAGCTGCTCAAAGCGGCCCATATCGTGTAGCAGGCCGCAAAGCCATGCCAGGTCAATATCTTCTGACGACCAGCCCTGCTCGCGCGCTACGGCATCGCATGCCTCGGCCACGTGGTACGTATGCTCGATTTTGAGCGCGATGCGTGGGTTGGTGGCGTCGTAGGCATCGGTGTAGCTTTTGAAGGCCGCGCGCGCCCGGTCTCGATCGATAGCTGTCATAATGACTTCCTAAAAAGTTGTGTCTTTCGATCCGGTGGCAATTGTAGGTGAACTCGGTTGCTGTCGGATGATGATTCTGCCGTATCGCTACATGCGGCTCGGAGACCTTGTCAGGATGAGAAGCGTATGGTGTTCAAAATCGTTAGAACCGTCTGGCCGGTGATGCTTACCTATGTTGCAATAGGCGCGCCGTGCGGAATGATCATGGGGCAGACGGGAATGGAGCCCTGGATGGTCTTTGCCCTGAGCAGCACGTTTGTGACGGGCAGCGGCCAGTTTATGATCTGCAATCTTTGGCTGGCGGACGTGCCGGCACCTTCGATTATCGCGAGCGTTGCCGCCATCTCCTCGCGTTTTGCGCTTTACTCGGCATCGATCGCGCCGCATCTGACGGGTGCCTCGAAGCGTCAGACGCTGGCTGTTGCCGCGACACTTACCGAGGAGGCATATGGCATCTCGCTTGCCAAGTTGGTTGAAGGGGAGGATTGGGGCCCGCGCGAGTCCTTTGTGCTCAACGTGATCCTCATCGCAACATGGGGCGTTTCGTGTACGATGGGCACCATCGTCGGCGCCGTTGTCGATGTTCCCACCGCCATTGCAGCCTTTGTCTGCACCTCGCTCTTTATCTGCCTGCTCTTTTCGCAGCGGCTGTCGCGCGGCAACGTTGTCGCGGCGGTTTCGGGCGCGGTGTCCGTCGCCGTATGCAAGTTCTTGGGCCTCACGAATATTGCCGTGCCGGCAAGCGTCGTGGCCGGCATTGCCATTGCGTTGGCGTGCGATGCTGTATTTGACGGAAGAGGTGCCCGCGATGCCCGTTAACGAGTTCTTGGTTCTGTGGCTGTCGTCGTGGGCTGCTATCGCGTTCTTTCGCATCGCGCCGGCGTTCGCCTTGCGCGGGCGGACCCTGTCGCCCCGCATTACCGAGGCCCTGGGCTATATCCCGCCCGCTGCCTTTGCCGCGCTGGTCGCCAACGACTTGGTGAGCCCCGGCGCGTTCGACGCGGGACTCTGGCCTGCCTTGGTTCCCTGGATTGCGGCCGCCGGCGTCGTGGTCGTGGCGGTCAAGACAAAATCGATGCTGTGGTGCTGCGTCTCGGGCATCGTACTCTATATCGTCTTGAGCCTTATATAGGGGTGGCGTCGCGGGCGCCGAATCTCGTTTCATCCCAACTTGTCGAATTTTTCACCGAGCTGGTCTATTTCTTCTGGTATCATGGTCAAACTTTACTGTAGCAAAGCGTGACGTGGGCTTTTGTACCCCGTCAGCGGAAATGGGGGTTTCATGGCACAGGAAGCAACCGCCAACGAGCAAAAGAAATTCAAGGTCCCGCGCATTCCGGGCGACATCATGATCTATCCGATGATCGTCGGTCTTCTGCTCAATACCTTCTGCCCGCAGGTTTTTGAGATCGGCGGCTTCTTTACGGCTGCCTGCCGCGGTGGCTCCAATACCATCGTCGCCGCGATCCTGCTCTTCGTGGGTGCCGGCATCAGCTTTAAGTCCACGCCGGGCGCCATCAAGACCGGCATCGTCGTGCTGATCCCCAAGCTGGTCGTCGCAGCGGCTCTCGGCCTAGGCGTGGCATATTTCTTTAACGACAACTTCCTGGGTCTGAGCTCCGTGTCTATCATCGGCGGCATCACGTTTTGCAACATGGCGCTCTATACGGGCATCATGGGCGAGTTCGGCGATGAGTCCGAGCAGGGCGCCGTCGGTATCCTGTTCTTTACGGCCGGCCCCGCCGTCACGATGATCATCCTCGGTGTTTCGGGTCTTGCCAACATCCCTGTTGGTACTATCATCGGCTCCATTTTGCCGCTCGTTATCGGCATGGTTCTGGGCAACTTGTTCCCGTTTATCAAGAACCTGCTGGTTCCCGGCGCCAATCCCGCGATCGCTGTAATTGGTTTTCAGCTCGGTGCGTCCATGAGCCTTTCGAGCTTCATCGCCGGTGGTATTTCCGGCATCTTGCTGGGCCTTGTCACGCTGTTTGTCGTCGGTCCCATCACCTTTGCGTTCGAGCGCCTGTGCGGTGGTAACGGCAAGGCTGCCGTGGCTTGTTCCACCATCGCCGGCACGGCTATGACCACGCCGGTTGCTCTCGCCGAGGTCGCGCCGCGCTACGCCGAGCTTGCGCCCACCGCGTACGCCCAGATCGCCACTGCCGTTATCATCACGGCAATCATGGCTCCGATTCTGACCGGCTGGGTCGACAAGAAGTTCTGCCAGGGCAAGGAGGACCTGTCGCCTGCCGGTGTCGAGGCCATCGAGGAGGCCGTCGCGACCGACATCGATGGCGAGTAACGGCCGTTACCGATAATTGATTCCGGCGTGCAGTTCGCGCCGTCCGAGCGCCCGAACAGAAACTGTTTTGCAGTGATGTTCGGGCGCTTTGCTATGATTCCCTTTACCCCTGCGGAATAAAGGGGTGTTTATTGCCCTGATTCGAATTGGGCGATTCTGACCATTCGGATATTGAAGGGATGGCGTCTAGTGGTTAAGGCACTCAAGATTGAGATATTCCTGCTATGCATGATTGTTCTTATCGGGCTTGCCGCGCGAAGTCGTCGCTCCTTGTTCTCGAGCACCCTGCAGCTATTGTTTAGCATGCTTGGCTACACCTCTGCCGCGTACATATTATTCGATATGATCTGGACGCTTTCGGATGGTGCGGACGGCACGTTGGGTATTGCTGCCAACTGGATTTCCAACGCGGTTTCGTTTTCGCTCTTTGCCATCGCGTGTCTCATTTGGTTTATCTATTCCGAGACGATGCAGGGCTCTCGCCTTGTGACCTCGCGCTATAGGGTGGTGCTTGTAACGTTGCCTACGGCTCTGGTGGTCGTGCTGGCTTTTACCAGTTACTGGACGCACGCCTTGTTCTATATCGATTCGCAGGGCGTGTATCGTCGCGGCTTTGCCTATATGATCCAGCCCATTGTCAGCTACTGTTACGTTATACATACGTCCCTGCATGCGTTTGTGCAATCTCGTAGGGTCGAGAGCCTGCAGACGAAGGCTATCTATCGAACCTTGGCATTTTTCGCCATTCCGGCCCTGGTGGGCGGTACCTTTCAGATCGTATACTCGGTGCCTGGCCTTTGTGTCGGCATAATGATTAGCATGTTGCTGCTCTATATCATCTGCCAGGAGCAACTGATCTCGACTGACCCGTTGACTGGACTCAACAACCGCAACCGTTTTGAGACCTATATGCTGTCGCTCTTTTCAAATGTGGATCAGGCCGAAGATGTATATCTGCTTATGATGGACGCTGACGGCTTTAAGCAGATTAACGATCGCTATGGACATGTGGAGGGCGACCATGCTCTTCAGGTTGTTGCGACGGCGCTCAAGGATGTCTGCTCGGCGTCTGGTGGCTTTATCGCGCGTTATGGTGGCGATGAGTTCGTGGTGCTCCAAAAGGCAGCGGCGGAACAGGATATCATGCATCTGTGCGCGACAATCAACGACGAGCTCGCGCATGCCGAGGTGCCGTATGCATTGCGGATGTCCATCGGTTGCGCGCGGGTCGGCGATAGTGTTGATACCTGGCTAGACTTACTTCGCGCTGCCGATGCGGAGCCCTATCGCGTCAAGGCCGAGAAAAAGAAAGCCGGCGTACAAATACGCTAGAAAAGGGGCATACGACCGCATTGATGGTCGTGCGCCCTTTTTGCGTTTGCGGGGGCCACCGGCCATAACGCCCAGGCGCGGTGCGGCAAGACGAGCGTCTGCCGCCGCGGCTCGGTACGAAATCAACGAGAGCCAGTGCATTCCATTAAGCTAAAGTGTGTGAAGGCTCTCTAAAAAGGTGAGCTCGCTAGGCTTTTTTGGGTTTGTTGACGATGATTATGCCGCCGCAGACCAACAGCAGGGCAACAAGTACGGTAACGGGGCTCGTGCCAGCGCCCTCGCCGAGCAGCAGCGCGCTCAGCAGTACGCCAAAGACCGGGTTCATAAACCCAAAGACCGAGACGCGGCTGACGGGGTTGACGGCAAGCAGGCGCGACCACAGCGAGTAGGCGACCGCGGAGATAAGCGCCATGTAGATGATGAGCGCGATGGCGGGGGCAATTTCGGTGGGGGACAACGTGCCGCCCATCAAAAACCCGATGGCGGTAAGGACCACGCCACCGACTAAAAACTGCCAGCCGGCGAGCAAGACGCCGTCGTGCTCGCGCGAGAAGATGCCAATGAGGCAGGTCGACAGGGCGCCCGCAACAGTGGAAGCCAAGATAAAGCCCTCGCCATCGAGCCTGAAGCCAAAGGTGCCATCTGCGCCCGAGAGGTTGACGAGCGCGACGCCGGCAAAGCCCAGCGCACAGCCAAGCACCTTGGCCGTATTGAGCTTCTCGGTGTGAAATGCCAGGGCGGCAAAGAGGATTGCGAGGAAGTTGGCGCTGGCCTCGATGATGGAGCTCGACATGGCGCTGGCGCGCGAGAGGCCCAGATAGAAAAAGAAGTACTGCCCGATAGTCTGGAAGAGCGACAAGACAAAGATGGGCTTGATGTCGCGAGCCTGCGGAATGAGGGGGCGGCGTTGGGCCGCACTCATCCCAACGATAACCAGGGCGCCGGCAAGCGTGAAGCGCAAGCCCGCAAAGAGCAGCTGCGAGACGCTATCGTGCGCCGGGATACCAAAGAGTGCGTAGCCGATCTTGATGCAGGGAAAGGCCGATCCCCAGAGTGCACAGCAAACAAGACAGCCCAGGATGAGTCCGGGCAGGGTGGCGAGATACGGCTTGCGGCTTTCCATGATGTCCTTCCTGCATGCGCGAAGCAAAAAAGAACCCGCCACCGGATGTGTCGGTGGCGGGTGTTGTTACCCGAAGGGATTGTACCCGATGGGAAAGGTTTAAGCGAAGTAGGCCACGCCGCTCTCAAAGATCGGCATGAACTTATCGCCGGGGACATGCTCGGGCACGTTGCGGTACAGGTTGTCGCCGCGACGCTCGGCATGGCCCATCTTGCCCAGGACGCGGCCGTCGGGGCTCGTGATGCCCTCGATGGCGAGTGCGGAGCCGTTGGGGTTGACGGAGAGATCCATGCTGGGCTTACCGTTCTCGCCCACGTACTGCGTGGCGACCTGGCCGTTGGCGATCAGCTGGGCGAGCACTTCATCGTTGGCGACAAAGCGGCCCTCGCCGTGGCTGATGGCGACGGTGTAGGGGTCGTCCAGGCTGCACTGCGACAGCCACGGGGACAAGTTGGACGAGATGCGGGTGCGCACCAGACGGCTCTGGTGGCGACCGATGGTGTTGAACGTCAACGTGGGCGCATCGGGCGTGGCGTCGACGATGTCGCCGTAGGGCACCAGGCCGAGCTTGATCAGGGCCTGGAAGCCGTTGCAGATGCCCAGCATTAGGCCATCGCGGGCCTTGAGCAGGTCGCGGACTGCCTCGGTGACCTCGGGAGCGCGGAAGAACGCCGTGATGAACTTGGCAGAGCCGTCGGGCTCGTCGCCGCCCGAGAAGCCGCCGGGGATCATAACGATCTGGCTTGCACGGATGCGGCGGGCAAGCTCGTGGGTGCTCTCGGCGACGGCCTCGGGCGTGAGGTTGTTGATCACGAAGGTGTCGGCCTCGGCACCGGCGGCACGGAAGGCGCGGGCGCTGTCGTACTCGCAGTTGTTGCCGGGGAACACGGGGATGATCACGCGCGGGCGGGCGATCTTGGCGCCGCCGTACACGTGGATATCCTTGGCGCGGAAGTCGATGGTCTCGACCTCGGGGGTCTCGCCGGCGCTGCGGTAGGCGAAGACGCCCTCGATGCCGCTCTCCCAGGCCTCCTGGAGCTCGGCGAGCTCGATGACCTCGGAGCCGGTGTCGATGACATAGCCCTCGACGGTGGTGCCCAGGGGCTCGACGACAACGCCGTCGGCGACCTCGGGCAGCTCGGCGTCCTCGGCGAGCTCGACGATAAAACTGCCGTAGAGCGGGGTGAAGAGGCTCTCCACGTCTACATCCTCGGCAAGCTCGATACCGATCTGGTTACCGACGCACATCTTAAAGAGGCTCTCGGCGCCGCAGCCGTAGCCGGGCGTGGATATGGCCAGGGCGTTGCCGGTAGCAGTGAGCGCCTCGACGGCGTCAAACGCGGCGAGCAACTGCTGGGCGTCGGGACGGTAGTCCTCGCCATAGGTGGCGGGGGCGATGCGGACGACGCGGTGCGTGAGGCCCTTGAACTCGGGCGAGACGGCGCGGGCGGCCTTGCCCACGGCGACGGCGAAGCTGATCAGGGTCGGCGGAACGTTGAGCTCGCCGGTCTCGTCCTCAAACGAACCGCTCATGGAGTCCTTGCCGCCGATGGCGCCGGCACCCAGGTCGACTTGGGCCATGAGGGCGCCCAGGACGGCTGCCGTGGGCTTGCCCCAGCGCTC
>CABURG010000053.1 GCA_902493835.1 uncultured Collinsella sp.
TGCCCGCGCGCCTTACCTTTCGGGTTCACCATCCATGGTGGGGCGCGTTTCTAACGAAGCCGTAACGGCCGTTGGGCTCTTTTGGCGCCAGCCAATCTCGACCCGCACGCATTTGCTTAAAGCAACAACTTTCCCGATCGATGTAACCACCGAATCAAAACGTGTACACCAGCCACCAAAGATGCCGAAAAATGTCGCTTTTGGAGGCTGATGTACACAAATGCAGAATCCAGCGCAGCCCAGAGGCGCCCTCCACATGTCTGGACTCTCTATGGCTGCGCTGGATAGACATCGCCGGAACGGGTATAGTATCGAAAGTTTTGTCGTTAACCAGCGGGGGAGTCCTGTGGGCATCAAAAAGAAGATCAAAAAGGAGCTTATCGGCACTTCCGATTACCCGTCGAATAAGATCTTTACGATCTCCAATTTCATTACCTTTACGCGCCTGATCCTCACCCTGGTATTTCTGTACCTGTTTGTGACGGATAACAACCGCGTCATCGCCATCGTTATCTACGCCGTTGCCGCCTCCACCGACTGGATGGACGGTCAGATTGCCCGCATGACCAAGACGGTCTCGTGGCTTGGCAAGGTCATGGATCCCATCTGCGACCGTGCGCTGCTGTTCACCGGCGTACTTGGACTGGTGGTCCGCGGAGAGCTGCCCATCTGGGTCTGCGTGCTCATTATTGGCCGTGACATCTATCTGGGCATCGGCACGCTTATCGTGCGTCATTATCACCGTCGCCCCATCGATGTTGTCTTCCCCGGAAAGATTGCCACAGCGCTGCTCATGACCGGATTCTCGCTCATGCTGCTCGGTTTCCCCGTTATTGACGGCCTGCATCTTCTGCCTTCATCCCTTACGGCCTTCCCGGGCCTCAACGGAAGCTCGGTGCCCCTCGGCATCTTCTTTGTGTACGGCGGCGTGATCTTCTCCATGCTCACGGCTGTCATCTACTCCATTAAGGGCGGAGTGGCCATTAAACAGGCTCTCGCGCATCCCGAGGACGAGGACATCGACTTTCTGAACCCTGAAATCGAAGACTGATTCGTTGGGGTATGATTACGTACGGTTCATTATTTGCGGCACGTCCGCGATAAGTTAGGGGTTGTCATGGACAACATGGTTAACAATATGCCTCAGAATGATAAGACTGCTGACGCTACCTGCGTATTCCGCGTGCCTTCAAGCGACGTCACCGTTCCCGACCTCATGGCCAACGTGCGGATCACCGCCCCCGTTCTGTCCATCGTCAAGGGTCCGCAGACTGGTGCCGCCTTTGAGCTCGAGGACAACGTGACCACCATCGGTCGCGATCCCGCGAACGGCATCTTCCTCAATGACATGACTGTTTCGCGCAGCCACGCGCGCATTATTCGCGAGGGCCTTGGCGCTCGCATCGAGGACTTGGGATCGCTCAATGGCACCTGGGTCGACGGTGCCATCGTCAATGCAGCCCCGCTGCACGACGGTTCTTCCGTCCAGATCGGTACGTTTACGCTCATCTACCACGAGAGCACGCCGGAGCGCATCGAAACCGGTGAGTAGGGCATGGCCGAACGCAACTATCTGAGTATCGGCCAAGTCGTCAACCTACTTCGAGGCGCATACCCCGATCTTTCGAACTCAAAAATTAGATTTCTAGAGGATGAGGGGCTCATTACCCCTCATCGTACGCCAAAGGGATACCGTCAGTACTCTAAGGAGGACGTTGATCGCCTGGAGGTCATTCTGCACTTGCAGAAGACTCGCTACATGCCACTCAACGTGATTAAGCAGCGCCTGGAAAACGCCACGGACCTGTCAACGCTCGCCTACGAGGTGGGCTTGCTGTCCGATGTTCCGCTCAAGACGGAGCCCAAGGAGACTAAGCAAAAGCTGCATCCCATCGAGACCATTCCCGATATGCTGGGCGTCGAGATTTCGTTTATCCGCTCGCTCGCCGAGAACGACCTCATTCGCATCATCAAGAGTCCGCAGAATCGTGAGCTCGTCGATGGCCGCGATTTTCCGATTATCCGTTACTGCTCCGAGCTGTCACGCTTCCATATCGAGCCGCGCAACCTGCGTCAGTACGTGTCTTCCGCCAACCGCGAGTCCTCGATGTTTGAGCAGGTGCTCGTGAGCATGCTCGGCATGGATACCTCCGATGACGAGCGCGACGCCAAGCTCGAGCGTGCGTTTAAGAAGCTTCACGACCTGACCGAGGGTGTGCACACTGCGCTGCTCAAGAACCGCGTTTTTGAGTCACTCAACGCCGTGGTCGAGGACGCCGACATCGATGCACTCGATGAGGAGATCGCGCGTTCCGAATCCACCAAGGCCAAAAACGAAGAGATAGCTGCGCCGGCTCCACACGAGGATTCTCTCGTAAAGCCGCTCAAGGTTGTCGCCCCTTCGCACTCCGGAACCGCCACCGCGGGCAAATAACAGCTGCCGCTTATCCGGCAACCCATTGAAAGGTCATGCAATGTACGACTTCGAATCTCAAATCGTCGACATCCCCGACTATCCCGAGCCCGGAGTCATCTTTAAAGACATCACGCCGCTCTTTGGCAATCCCGAGGCGCTCAAAGCCATGACCGATGCCCTCGCCGAGCACTTTGCCGGCATGGGAATCACCAAGGTCGTGGGTCCCGAGGCTCGCGGCTTTATGGTTGGCGTACCGGTGGCTGTAGCCCTTGGCGCCGGCTTTGTTCCCGCACGTAAACCGGGCAAGCTGCCGCGCGAGACCGTGAGCCAGAGCTACGAGCTCGAGTACGGAACGGATTCCATTGAGATCCATGCCGACGCTATCAGCTCTAAAGATACCGTGTTGATTCTGGACGACTTGGTCGCGACGGGCGGAACCGTCGAGGCAACAGGTAAACTGGTGCGAGATATGGGCGCAAAGCTTGTCGGTTATGGTTGTATCCTTGAGCTTGCGTTTCTCAACCCGCGCGAGAAGCTCACACCGTCTGATGACGATGTGGAGCTCTTTAGCCTGGTGACGGTGGACTAGCCGTTACCCTTAGTTACTGGAAAGGAAGCTACATGCGCACAGCAAACACGCGCAAAAACATGGCACGCTGCGCTGCTACGGCAACCCTCGCTTGTGTTTTGGGCTTGGGCCTCGCGGCTCCCGCCTACGCCGATACCGCATCCGACCTTGCCGCTGCTCGTACGAAGCTCGAGCAGATCGGTACCCAAACCCAGCAGATTTACGATGAGCTCGCCACGCAGACGCAGGCGCTCGACCAGACTGCTGGCGAGATCACGCAAAAGCAGCAGGAGATCGCCGATGGTCAGGCCAAGCTCTCGACCTATGTCGCCGGCGAGTACAAAACCGGCGGTCTGAGCCTGCTTCAGGTTCTGACGGGCGTCGATGACCTGAGCGATATGCTCAACCGTCTGTTCTACTACGGCAAAGTTTCCGATAAGCAAGCTCAGACCATTCAAGAGGTCAAGGAGCTTAAGCAGCAGCTCACCGATAAGCAGGCCGAGCAGGAAAAGAACGTCGCCGCTACGCAGAAAAAGGTCGACGAGCTTAACGCCCAGCAGGCTGAAGCCCAGAACGTCGTAAACTCCCTGGATTCGCAGCTGCAGGCCGAGCTTGCCGCAGAGGCCGAGGCCAACGCCGCGCTGCAGGCCGGCATCAACGCCAGCACCGCCGAGAAGGCCACGGTGAGCAACGAGACTGCCGGTACGACCGAGAACACCAACAACGGTGGCCAGACCAGCAATAACAACAACCAGGGCGGCAACACTCCGGCGCCCACGCCGACACCTGCTCCGACGCCGCAGCCCCCCACGCCTGCTCCGGCTCCGACGCCTTCTGCTCCGAGCCAGTCCGTCGATGGCGGTTCTGTTGTCTCGCGTGCATACAGCAAGCTTGGTTGCGCCTATTCCTGGGGCGGAATTGGCCCGAACAGTTTCGACTGCTCTGGTTTTGTTAGCTATTGCCTCACTGGTCGCTATTGCCGCCTGGGCACCACGGACACCTTTATGGGCTGGACGCGTGTGTCCGATCCGCAGCCCGGTGACGTTGTGGTCAACTCGTACCACACCGGCATTTACATCGGTGGTGGTCAGATGATTCATGCTTCCGACTACAACACGGGTGTTATCATCAGCTCCGTTGCCGCCGGCATGAACAATAACTATATCTTCGTGCGTTACTAAGTCATCTTACACAGCGTGTGAATGTGGACCTCGTGGCTTTAAGTCGCGAGGTCCATTCGTGTTTCTCTAATATTGTGCGGCTATCTAGTATTCAAAACTAGATAGCCGCACATTCAGTTTGCAAGATGGCTATAATTGTTGAGGAACAATTAGAAAGGACCCTCTATGAGCTGGGCACTTATCTCCGATTCAAGCTGTAACCTCCGCGATTGGCAACCGACCGCGCCCCATACCACCTTTGCATTTGCGCCCCTCAAAATTCGAGTGGGGGAGCGTGAATTCATCGATGACCTTTCGCTCGATGTTCATGAGCTCAACTGCGCTGTTCAGGCGGAGACGAATGCCTCTTCGAGCGCTTGTCCCAGCGTAGGGGAGTGGGCCGAGCTCTTCAAATTGGCAGACAAGACCATCTGCATGCCGATCTCTGAGGGCGTGTCGGGCAGCTACAACGCGGCAGCCACGGCTCGCGATATGGTTCTTGCCGAGGAGCCCGACCGACAGATTCATCTAGTCAATTCACGCGCAGCTGGCGGCAAAATGGACCTCATTTTCTTGCTGTTCGACCGCTACCTTGCAAGCAATCCAGATGTCTCATTCGAGGACGCTTGCGCATACTTCGATAGCCTTGAGCAGAACAGCAAAATCCTCTTCAGCTTGTGCAATTACGAAAACCTCGCCAAAGCCGGACGTATCCCTAAGGCAGCCGGCGTCATTGCCAACAAGCTCAATATCCGCATTTTGGGCACGGCGAGTGAGGCCGGTAAAATCGAACTCGTCGGGCACACGCGTGGCGAAAAGAAGATGCTCAACAAGATCATCGACACTATGGAAGCCGAGGGCTTTACGGGCGGTGAGGTCGTCATTGATCATGTTGAGAACGAAGCTGGAGCCCAGGCGCTTACTGACCGCATAGTCGAGCATTGGCCCGGCTCCAAGACCATCATCATGCCCTGCAACGGCCTGGATTCCTATTATGCCGAGATGCACGGCCTGATCATCGGCTACGGCATGGGCGTAGCTTCGGGCAAATAAAGTCCAACCAAGCAAAAATACGGGCGGGACAAAGCGACAGATGGCTCTTTGTCCCGCCCGTTTTATACGTCGGCTAGCTATTAAACCCGTTGAACTTGAGATAGCTCATCAAGTAAGCCTTCGAAACAAAGGATGAAACCGCGCTGCGCACAAGCAGCGACTCACGCGTTACCTGATGCGCCGTATCGGGAACCGGCGTCTGCTCGACGGAAAACGCCGAACGAATCGATGCCTCGAGCTGATCGACCACATAATCGAAGGCCGTCGGGGCATCGTAGCTCAAACGCTGAATGTTAAAGAGTGCCTGCACCGCAGCAATAGGTAGCACCTGCTTAAAGATGCAGATAGCGATCAGGCGGGCAATCTGCTCGCGGCCATATTGCTTTTTGACCGGAGCAGGCACCAGGCCAACCTTTACGTAGTTATTGATCATCGATGGCGTAATGACAGGCTGCTCAACGCAAAGGGACAGCGGCTCCATCCACAGCGCAACATACTCAATGACCTGGTCGCGGTAGAGCGTCACATTGGGCAACTGGTCATAGCGCGGCAGACTCAACGTATTGAGTTTGCGTACGATATCGGACTGAATAAACGCATCGGGCAGCACAGTGGGCTGAATATCCTCAGGCTTAATGCTGACCGACGAATCGGACATCGGAATAACGTGTTTAACGTGGTTCATAAAGGTCCTCCGTTCATTTTCTATATTGTATTCTACGTTATCTAGTTTTGCATACCACATAGCCGGCAAGAAAATTGGCGGGACAGTGCACTGATGCATCATCCCGCCATTTAGTTAATTGATAGCAACCTTACATAAGATATATTATCGTACTTATCCGCGTAAGAAAGCGTATGCGCTGGTAGCCGCTAAAGCTCCGTCCGAAACGGCGGTCACAACTTGGCGTAAACGCTTGGAACGGATATCGCCGGCGGCAAATAAGCCAGGCGTGCGGGTGGCCATCGATTCGGCGGTCACAATACCGCCGTCGGGCGCCAGATCTACCAGATGCTCTACAAGCTCGGTATGGGGCTGCGTGCCAGCAAAGACAAAAATGCCAAACGAACCAGGATCAAAGGACTCGGAATAGGTTTCACCGGTGGCGTTGTCCTTAAATATGACAGTCGTGGGCATGGCCTCGCCCGATAGTTCCACAATACTAGTTTGGTACCTAACTGAAATATTATCTTTTGCGAGCACCTTTTGAACCACGCCATCGGGGGCACGGAACTGATCGCGTCGCAAGACGATGGTCACGCTGCTGGCGATTTCTGACAAGAACAGGGCTTCCTCGCAGGCAGCATTACCGCCACCGATGACAAAAACCTGCTTGCCGCGAAAGAACATGCCATCGCACGTCGCGCAATAAGAAACGCCACGACCGCGATACGTATCCTCGCCAACAAAACCAGCAGATCGCGGCGTGGCACCCATGCAAGCGATAACGCTCGAGGCCAGCGTATCGCCCATATCGTGATGCACCGTAAACAGCGCCGCATCCGCATCGTAATCGATACCCGTAACCATGCTCCATGTAACCTGTGCTCCCAGGCCCTCTGCATGTTGCTGAAACCGCTCGCCGAGTTCGGCGCCACTCAAGAGCGGAATGCCCGGATAGTTCTCGACCTCATTGGTTGTGGCAATCTGTCCTCCCGACATACCTTGCTCAATCACGGTCGTCGTTAGGTTGGCGCGAGCCGCGTAAATGGCTGCAGCATAGCCCGCAGGCCCGCCGCCGATAATCGCAACATCGATCGGCTGATGAGTAGTCATGAAGAGACCTCCTGTCGAAAGAGTGGCGTTCTTTGCGCTCATACCCAAATTTATGCGAACGTGACACTCATGCACTACAATGATTCTCTGTGAAACAAAGATGAAGGGGAGATATCGATGGATCAGGCGCAGACGAGCGACGACGCTCCCCTGCTCACGCACAGCACTCCCCAATCGGAAAAACCCACGCTCTTGACTCAGCAAAAACCTCTCGTGACTATCGTGCACGCCTCGGTCGGATCGGGCCACAAGGCCGCCGCAAATGCGATTGCGCAGGCATTCGACCTCATCCGCGGCACCAATGGCATCCCCGAGGATGTTGAGATTGAAGTGCTCGATATCCTTGATTTTGGACGCATAAAATTCGACGGCAACAAAACGGCCGCCTCGTTTACCGGCGCCACGCGCCCAATTTATGACTTGACCTGGCGTTATACCCTTACCGGACACCTGCTTTGGGGCGGTGGTACGGCATGGTCGCGCATCATGTTCCCCGCATTTAACGAATACGTTCGAACTCGCAGGCCCATTGCCGTGGTAGCCACACATATCACGGCAGCCAACGTCGCCGTCGGCGCGCGCGTCATTACGGGCATCGACTATCCCGTCATTTGCGTACCGACCGATTACGAGGTCGAGGGTTGGTGGCCCCATAAGGACACCGACCTATTCTGCGTAGCAAACGAGTTTATGGCCGAAACACTCCGACCCCGTAAGGTTCCCGAGGCAAAGATCCGCATTACGGGCATTCCCATTCGCACCGGGTTTGATACGGATTACAATCGCGAGGAAGAACTCGAGAAGTTCAATCTCCCCACAAACAAGCTCGTTGTGCTGGTGATGGCCGGCGCCAGTTTGCCTCAACCGTACGTTCGCTTTCGCGCGGAGATGGACCGCACCCTCCCCTTCCTGCGCAGCTTCGAGGACATGCACTTTGTCTTTTTGCCGGGCAAGGATACCGAATATGCCACCCGTCTCAAAACGCTTTTCGATGCCATGAAACTCGAGAACGTCACGGTTCTTGACTACGTCGATGACATGGCAGCGCTTATGCACGGCTGTGACCTGGCAATCCTCAAATCTGGCGGACTCACTGTTACCGAATGCCTGTGCGCACACCTGCCAATGATCCTATTGGGCAAGTCATATGGCCAGGAAAAGGCCAACACCACCATGCTCACCGGCATGGGCGCCAGCATGCATGTCACCACCGCACGCGAGCTCATCGTGACGTTGCGCCATCTCCACGATCATCCGGAGTCGCTCAAGGCACTGCTCATCAATGGCGAAGTCCTTCGCCGTCCACGCGCAGCCGAGGACATCGCCATCGCAACCATGGAGCTTGCAGGCAAGCTCCAAAAACGTAAACGAGCCTTCTGCCGCTTCTACTGGGGCGGAAAACCTGCTCATATCCGCTAGCGTCGGACTGTCCGCTTGTCTGTGGGGGCCTATATATCATCCCGTGCTCAAACATTCTCGCGGGGCGCTCGCATCCCTCCCGCCCACCTCTCACACATATCATTCCATGCTCAAACATTCTCGCTTCGCTTCGCTCGCTGCGAAACTGCGCGTGGAACGATATGTGTGAGAGGAGGGCGGGCGTCTACTCGCTTAAAAACAATAATCAATCTTTCTGATATGCAGATGCGACAAAGGAGCAATCCCTTTGCCGCATCTGCTAACTGCAATTAATTACTTTGGTTCACCTTTACAGCTTCTAATATGAAGATCCGGGGCAGCTGGTAGTGCGTAAACGCAGCTGACCGGCCCGACCCGCCTATATATCGTCCCACGCGCAGTTTCGCAGCGAAGCGAGAATGTTTGAGCATGGGATGATATATAGGCGGGTCGGGCCGGTCAGCGGACAGTACGTAAACGACTAGGATACGCCGCTAGAACCGAAACCGCCGGCTCCTCGGTCGGTTTTGTCTAGTTCTTCTACTTCTACGAGGTTGACTGTGGGGACTTCTTGGATGACGAGTTGGGCGATGCGATCGCCTTTGTTGATCTGGATATTGTTGGTGGGATCCAGGTTGATGAGGATGACCTTAAGCTCGCCTCGATAGTGGGCGTCGATGAGGCCGGGCGTGTTGACTATAGACAGGCCCTGCTTAATGGCTAGGCCGCTGCGGGGCTGGACAAAGCCGGCGTAACCATCGGGCAGGGCGATGGCCAAGCCAGTGGAGACCAATCGGCGCTCAAAGGGCTTGAGGGTGCAGTCTTCGTTGGAACGCAGATCCAAGCCGGCATCGGTGGGATGGGCGTATTTGGGAAGCTCGACGGTGGGGTCGAGACGCTTTATGTTAACGGTAATGTTGGACATGGAATCACCTTAGCTTGTCGAGCTCTTGCAGAAACTCATCGACGTCTTTGAAATCGCGGTAGACCGAGGCAAAGCGGATGTACGCCACCTTGTCGATCTTGGCCAAGCGCTTGAGCACCATGTCACCCAACTCGTGGGACGTAACGGCCGTCAGCGTGCGAGAACGCAGCTCGACCTCGATGTCGTCGATAAGCTCATTGAGCTTCTTAGTGTCGATATCACGCTTGATGGTGGCGCGCATCAAGCCGACGAGCAGCTTATTGCGATCGAACCGCTGCTTGGTTCCGTCCGACTTAATGACCTCGATTGGGTCTTCGCATCGCTCGAACGTTGTAAAGCGGTAGTTACACGAACAACATTCGCGACGGCGCTTAATGGTGTTATTTGACTCCTGCATACGGGAATCGACGACGCGGGTATGTGCCTTGCCGCATTTAGGACAGCGCATGGTACCTCCTCTTAAACGATAACAAGGGTACCATGCGCAACGCGATAATGATTACGAACGAGCAGGAACCTTAAGATGCGCACCGGCGGCGAGCGAACCATGCTCCAAATGATTGACGTTACGGATCATGTCGGAAGTCTCTTGCGCGGAAAGGCCTTCGATTGGATATTCCTCGGCAAGCGACCAAAGAGAATCGCCAGGCTGAACGCGAATGGTCTCGTAGGTAACGTTGGAAACGGACTCGGCATACGCGGCGTGACGAGCGCTAAAGACCGACGTAGCGAGGACAAAGAAGAGCGTAAGCGCAA
>CABURG010000054.1 GCA_902493835.1 uncultured Collinsella sp.
CACCTGGAGGGCACGAGCCTGCCGGTGGGCGGCACCTCGACGCATTGCGTGCTCACCGCGCACTCGGGCATGCGCAACCTGAGCATGTTCGACGACATCCACTCGCTGGAGCCCGGCGACCTGGTGCTGCTGCACACCATGAACAAGACGCTCGCCTACAAGATGGTGGACTCCGAGGTGGTGCTGCCCGAGGAGATGGAGTCGCTGACCATCGAGCCCGGCGCCGACAAGGTGACGCTCGTCACCTGCACGCCCTACGGCGTGAACGACCATCGCCTGCTGGTGCATTGCGTGCGCACCAAGTACAGCAAGAAGGACGTCGACAAGCAAAAGTCGCTGGCCGGCCGCCACTGGGGCAAGCGCGAGTTTGCCGTGCTTATCGTGGTCGTGGCCATTGTGCTGTTACTGCTGGACATCGTGATCCACGCGATCCGCAAGCGCCGCAAGGCCAAGGCCTCGGCATAAGACATTCTCCAGAACCACCACAATGGGGACAGGCACCTTTGTGGTGGTCGGGACTTCCAAACCATCACAACATTCGATGAAAATCGCGATTTTGACGAAAAGCGTCGAATGTTGTGATGCTTTTCGTTGTGGGCGGGACGGTTTTCGTTGTGGGCGGGACGGTTTTCGCTATGGACGGTGCGGTTTCGCTGCAGAACCGCCAGCCCGCCGCCTGTCAACCGCCGCCCTCGTTACGTTTTCGCTGCATTTGGGTAAAGCGCCTGCTCCAAGCGGCCTTGCCTTGTATACTGGAACGGTTTATCTGTTATGCGGAAGGGAGCGCCTATGGCACTCAGCGAGAAAGACGTGCGCGGCATCGCCGAGTACGCAAAGATCGCACTGACCGATGACGAGCTCACCCAGATGACGTCCTACATGAACGACGCCGTCCAGATGCTCGAGCCCGTCCTGCAATATGACTTGCCCGACGTGGAGCCCACGTTCCATCCTATCGGAAGCCTGTCCAACGTGATGGGCGACGACCTGCGCGAGCCCGAGCGCGACCTGCCGCTCGACGTTGCGCTCGAAAACGCCGGCAGCGCGCGCGACCGCTACTTCCGCGTGCCGTCCATTTTGGGAGAGGGGGAGAGCGAGTAATGGCGCTAAGCTTCGATTCCCTTACCGCCGCCCAGATTGCCGCGGGCGTTGCCGCCGGCGACTTTACCGCTACCGAGGTGGCCCAGGCCTCCCTTGCCGCCATCGAGGCGCGCGAGGGCGGGGTCCAGGCATTCCTGCAGGTGGCGCCCGAGCTTGCGCTCGAGGCCGCCGCGCGCGTGGATGCCGATCGCGCCGCAGGCAAGCCGCTGCCCCCGCTCGCGGGTGTGCCACTGGCCATCAAAGACAACATGAATCTCGTGGGCACGCGCACCACCTGCGCTTCCCGCATGCTCGAGGGCTACCAGAGCGTTTACACCGCCACCTGCGTCCAGCGCATGCTCGATGCCGGCTGCCTGCCCATGGGCAAGGCCAACATGGACGAGTTTGCCTTTGGCAGCTCCACCGAGAGCTCGGCGTTCCACCGCACCAACAACCCCTGGGATACCGAGCGCGTACCCGGCGGCTCCTCGGGCGGCTCCGCTGCCGCCGTCGCCGCGGGCGAGGTCGTGCTCTCGCTGGGTTCGGACACCGGCGGCTCCATTCGCCAGCCGGCGTCGCTGTGCGGCGTGGTGGGCTTTAAGCCCACGTATGGCGCCGTGAGCCGTTACGGCGTGGTCGCCTTTGGCTCGTCGCTCGACCAGGTGGGTCCCTTTGGCCGTACGGTCGAGGATGTCGCGCTGGCCATGAACGCGCTTACCGGCGCGGGCCACGATCCGTACGACTGCACCAGCCAGGATTGCGCCGTCGACTTTACCGAGCATCTCAACGACGGCATCGAGGGCAAGCGCGTGGGCATTATCCCTGCGTTTATGGAGGCCGAGGGCCTGACGCCCGAGGTCAAGGCCGCTGTTCAGCGCGCCGCCCAGGAGCTGCAGAACCAGGGCGCCGAGCTGGTCGAGGTCGACCTGCCGCACCTGGACGCCGCCATCGCCGCCTACTACGTCATCGGCCCGGCCGAGGCGTTCTCCAACCTGGCACGTTTCGACGGCATTCGCTACGGCTATCAGGAGGAGGGCTGCGCCAACCTGTCCGACCAGAGTTCGCTCTCGCGCGCCCACGGCTTTGGTGCCGAGGCCAAGCGCCGTCAGATGCTCGGCGCCTACCTGCTGAGCTCGGGCGTGTACGACAAGTACTACTACGCTGCGCAAAAGGCTCGCACGCTCATCACGCAGGACTACGACGCCGCGTATGCCAAGGTGGATACCATCCTCATGCCCGCCTCGCCGCGCACGGCCTTTAAGTTTGGCGAGATTAGCGACCCCACGCAGATGTACCTCTCCGACCTGTACACCATCTCGCTCAACATTTGCGGCAACGGTGGTATCTCGGTGCCGCTGGGCCTGGGCGAGGATACTCAGCTGCCCGTTTCTGCCCAGCTGGTGGGACCTGCCTTTAAGGACCGTCAGCTGCTCACGTTTGCCCGCGCCCTGGAGCGCGGCTTTGCCGATGCCGCTACGGGTGCGCCCGCGCTTTCCGTCGCGCCCGATTTTGCCGGGAAGGGAGGCGAGCTGTAATGAAGGAGCTTTCCGAGGTCCTGCAGGATTGGGAGGCCGTGATCGGCCTGGAGATCCATACCGAGCTCACCGCACTCGATACCAAGATGTTCTGCAACTGCAAGCTCAGCCACGATGACGAGCCCAACGCCAACGTGTGCCCGGTGTGCCTGGGCCTGCCCGGCGCCCTGCCGGTGCCCAACAAGCGCGCCATCGAGAGCATTGTCAAGGCCGGTCTCGCCACCAACTGCGAGATCCAGCGCCACTCGATGTTCTACCGCAAGCACTACTTCTATCCCGACATGGCCAAGAACTTCCAGACCACGCAGGGTCCGGTCGCCTTTGCCATGTACGGTCACCTGGATCTGGACGTGACCGGTCGCGGTGCCGCCGAGCGCCCCGACTGCGCGTTTGGCGAGGCCGAGGCCCAGAGCCTGGCGAGCGCCTCGGCCAACGCCGAGGGCCTGTCCACGTCCATGACGTCGACCATGCGCGAGGGTAACCAGCGCGCCGGTCACCTGGCCAGCTACGACGCGTCCAACCTGCAGATGCCCGAGCGTCGCGAGGACGGTTCCTACACGGTACCCATCCGCATCCTGCGCATCCACATGGAGGAGGACGCCGCCAAGATGGTGCACGTGGGCGGTGCCGAGGGCCGCATTACCGCCGCGGCCGAGTCGCTCGTCGACTACAACCGCTGCGGCACGCCTTTGATTGAGCTCGTGACTGAGCCCGACTTGCGCACGCCCGAGGAGGCCCGCCTGTTTATGGAGAAGCTCCGTCGCATCTTTGTGACGCTGGGCATCTCCGACTGCTCCATGGAGAAGGGCTCCATGCGTTGCGACGGCAATGTGTCGCTGCGCCGCCGCGGCGAGACCAAGCTGGGCACCAAGACCGAGCTCAAGAACCTCAACTCGTTTAAGAGCCTGCACGACGGCCTTGCCTACGAGATTTGCCGCCAGGCCGAGGTGCTCGAGGAGGGCGGCATCATCTATCAGGAGACCCGCCACTGGGAGCCCAGTCGCAAACGCACCGTGGTCATGCGCGTCAAGGAGACGGCCGACGACTATCGCCTGTTCCCCGATCCCGACCTGGCGCCGTTCGATCTGGACGACGAGTTTATCGACCGCTGCCGAGGCGAGATCCCCGAGCTGCCCGATGCTAAGCGCGCCCGTTTTGAGGCCGACTTTGGCATTAAGGCGGCGGATGCCGAGCAGATTGCTGGCGACCCGGAATTTGCCGAGTTCTTTGAGGCTGCCGCTGCCGGTATGGCTGGCAAGGAGGCCCAGACGGTCGCAAACTTGCTGGTGAACGAGATGATCGCCTATCTTAAGGGCGCGGGCGTGTCGCTCACCGAGTCCGGCGTTGCGCCGGCTCAGGTGGCAGCGCTGGCCAAGCTGCTGGCGACCGATGCCATCAGTTCCAATCAGGCGCACGAGGTCTTTGAGGCCATGGCCCAGACCGGCGACGACCCCAACAAGATCGTCGACGAGCGCGGCATGCGTCAGGTGAGCGATGCCGGTGCGCTGCAGCCGATTGTGGACGAGGTGCTGGCAAACTGTGCCGATCAGGCGCAGCAGTATCGTGACGGCAACCAGAAGGTCATCGGCTTTTTGGTGGGCCAGTGCATGAAGGCGAGCCGCGGCAAGGGCAACCCGAAGCTCTTCAACGAGTTGCTGAGAACGTCGCTCTCGTAGCTGCGAGGCCGGGGAAGCCCCGAGTCGCCGGGGTGTTTCCTCCAAATTTCAAACAGTCCTATGCAAGACGAAGGCCACATTTAGTGGCCTTCTTTGCATGCGGAACTCATTTGGAGCAAACACCCCGGCGACTCGGGGCTTCCCCGGCCAGACGACTCGGCCGTTCGGGTCAGGCGGGCTGAATGGAATAGAGTGAATGAGGGTGCCGTTGGCGCCCTCATTCTTTATATATGTTGGGAGCGCCAGGTGGTGGGGGTGGTGCCGGTGTGTTGCTTGAAGGCTTGGGTAAAGGCGGCTTGCTGAGGGTAGCCTAGACGCTCTGCCACCTGCGCCATCGTGAGCGAGCTATCGGCCAAAAGGTCCTGTGCTCGCTCCATACGGCGTCTGCGAATGTAGGCGCCCAGGGACTCGCCAGTTTGGGCCTTAAAGGTGGCGCATAGCTTGGAGCGGCTTGTGTAGAGCCTCTCGGCCACCTCGTTGATACCCACACGTCTGCCTTTGTCGAGCGCGCGCTCAATCATTGCCGTTGCTTCTTCGGCAACGGTTATGCTGGCGCGTGTGTCTGCCGCCTGCCGCGCCTGCTTGTGGGCCGCGCGCGAACAGGCGAGCTCCGCGACCATGGTCTCCACGATGCCCTGCATATAGATATGTCCGCCTACGGTGCGGGCGCGGTCCTCGTTAATCCGGCGCAGTGTGTGGCAGATGGCAGACGCCGCTTCCTCGTGCCATGGTTCGGCAAACGTCTCAAAGATTCCCGCAAACTCGGTGGGATAGCGGTGTTCCAGTTCGTCAAAATATCCAGGCAAAAAGAGCACCGAGCGCGAGTGATAGAGCTGCCCCGCAAACAGCGGGCTTAACTCCTCGCCACAGCTATCTTGGATAAAGCTGCAAACGGCATTGTTTGGCCACGGTCCATGCAATGGTTTAAGGTTCGCGGGCGTTATGCCAGCCTCGGGCATGCATGTAAGTGTGGGCGCGCTGACCTCGCTCACGCAGGCGTATGGCTCGGGTGTGTATTCGGCCAGGTACATATCGTGCGTCGGGGTGATGAAATGCTCCATGACAATGCAGGCAGGGGAGAGGGGCATGATCCATGCGCGTCCGTGCGCCCGATCGTTTGCCACCTCGCCGGTAAAGACAGCGCCCTTGCCGGAAAGCTCCAAGCCAAACTGCTCAAACTGTGGTGCATAGAGCTCGGTTATGTCGGTCGCCGCCCGATGCATTTTCAAAAGCGTCCCCTTCCTTTGCGGAAACGTCCACGCCTGGCTCGATTGTGTGCCTTGGCTAACATATCAATGATAAGTTGATTAAGGTTAACTCTCAAGCCGTTAGAAAGGAACCTTATGGCAAAGGGATCAAAAAGGGAAGGCGGCGGTATCGGCGAGCTGCTTGCATATGCCGGCGACCGTAAATTCCTAACGTATTTGGGCATGGCTCTCTCAGCGCTCTCACAGCTGCTGAGCTTTGGCCCGTACGTCTGCATCTGGTTTGTCGCGCGAGACCTTATCACCGTGGCGCCTAACTGGAGCGAAGCCACCGATATCGCGATGTATGGCTGGTGGGCCGTTGGTTTTGCCCTGGCAAGCATCGTAGTTTATTTCGTGGGGCTCATGTGCACGCATCTGTCTGCGTTTCGCTGCGCGTCCAATATCCGCAAGACTACGAGCGAGCACCTGCTTAAGCTGCCGCTTGGCTACTTTGACACGCACGCCACCGGTGAGCTGCGCCGTATTGTAGACGGATGCGCCGCCTCCACCGAGACCCTGCTCGCGCACATGCTGCCCGATATCGCCGGCGCCACCGCCATGGTCGTGGGCTTGCTCGTGCTGCTTTTCGCCCTCGATTGGCGTTTGGGGGTGGCATGCCTTATCTCGGTCGTCGTTTCGCTTGTCGCCATGGCCACCATGATGGGCGGCAAAGGCGCCGAGTTCATGAAGGCCTACATGGGAGCGCTGGTCAAGATGAACAAGACCGGCACCGAATACGTACGCGGCATCCCCGTGGTCAAGGTGTTTCAGCAGACGGTCTACTCCTTCAAGGCCTTCCACGATGCGATCGCCGAATACGCTGACATGGCACAAAGCTATGCGGGCACGTTCTGCCGAGGTCCGCAGGTACTCAACCTTACCGCGCTCAATGGTCTTGTGGCATTCCTGCTGCCCGCGGCGTTGCTGTTGGCGCCGGGCGAGACGGACTTCGCGCATTTTATGGCAAACTTCACGTTTTACGCGATATTTTCGGCCGTGGTACCGACGGCCATGACCAAGCTCATGTTTGTGGGCGAGGCCTCTCAGATGAGTGCCGATTCGCTGGCTCGCATCCGAAGCATCATGGATTCCAAGCAGCTCTCCGTGCCCGCCCAACCCAAGCACCCTGCCGGCAGCGACGTACGATTTGAGGATGTGAGCTTTACCTACGAGGGCGCCGAAGCGCCTGCCGTCAACCATGCGAGTTTTAGCGTTTCCGCTGGTAGCACCCTCGCCCTGGTGGGTCCCTCGGGTGGCGGTAAGTCAACCTGCGCAAGCCTGATCCCGCGCTTTTGGGATGTTTCCTCGGGTCGAGTGCTCGTAGGCGGTGTGGACGTTCGCGATATGGATCCGCACGAGCTTATGGACCAGGTCGCCTTCGTGTTCCAGACCAACCAGCTGTTCCGGCAAACACTTGCCGATAACGTGCGCGCCTCCAGGCCTACGGCCACTGACGACGAAGTGCGTGCGGCCCTCTCCGCAGCTCAGTGCGACGACATTGTGGCCAAGCTCCCACAGGGCATCAATACCATGCTCGGTGCCGGCGGAGCATATCTTTCGGGCGGCGAGGTCCAGCGCGTGGCGCTCGCCCGCGCGATTCTTAAAGACGCGCCTATCGTGGTGCTCGATGAGGCCACGGCGTTTGCCGATCCCGAGAACGAGGCGCTCATCCAGCGCGCCTTTAGCAAGCTGGCGGCGGGCCGCACGGTCATTATGATTGCGCACCGACTCTCGACTGTAGTGGGCGCAGACCAAATCGTGGTGCTCAACCAGGGCAGCGTGCAGGAGTCGGGTACCCATGCCGAGTTGCTGTCCCAAGAGGGCCTGTATGCCAAGATGTGGGCCGAATACGAACAGGCCGCGAGCTGGAAAATCACTGCTGCGACCGCGGATGCCGCCGTCGCGAAGGGAGGCGAGGCCTAAATGTTCGCCTCATTCCAAAAGAAGTATTTCCTATCCGATAAAGGCGTCGCCGGCGTAAAACGTGGCATTTTCTGGACCACGCTCACTAATCTTATTACCATGGCCGGCATGGGCTTTTTATTCCTGGTTATGGCCGGCTTTGTCGAGCATCTCTCCAGTGGGGCTGACCTGCCGGATGCCCTGCCGATCGTGGGCGGCCTCCTGGTCTTTTTCGTGTTGCTCTTTGCCTCTAACTGGCAGCAGTATTACTACACCTACTGCATCTTTTACGAGGAGTGCGGCAAGCAGCGTATGGAGATCGCCGAGCGCTTGCGCAAACTGCCGCTGTCGTTTTTTGGTCGTCGTGATTTGGCCGATTTAACCGAGACCATCATGGGTGACGTCCAGGCCATGGAGCACGCCTACAGCCACGTGCTGGGAGAGCTTTGGGGTGCCATCATCGCAAGCGCCATTGTGTTCGTGGCGTCACTGTTCTTTTGCTGGCAGCTGGCGATCGCGGCGTTTTGGAGCGTTCCCGTGGCCTTTGCCGTGCTGTATCTGACGCGCGGTCCCATGACCCCGGTGTTCGACCGCGTGCGCGCCGAGAAGGTCAAGGTTACCGAGGCGATTCAAGAGACGCTCGACTGCGTTCGCGAGATCCGCGCCACCAACCAGGAGGCCCATTATCTTGAGGGACTCAACGCCGTGATCGATGCCGAGGAGCGCGAGACCACCAAGGGCGAGCTCGCTAACGGGCTTTTGGTCAACTCCGCCTTTGCCATCCTGCGTCTGGGCATTGCCACCACGCTGGTCACGGGTGCCGCGATGGTTGCCTCCGGGAAGGTCGACTTTTTGGTGATGTTTGCCTTCCTGCTTATGGTGAGCCGTATCTATGCGCCCTTTGATCAGGCGTTAATGTTAATGTCCGAGCTGTTTGCCGCCGAGTCCTCTGCCAAGCGCATGCGTTCCATCATGGAAGAGCCCGTGGCGCGGGGCAGCGAGCAGTTTGAGCCCGTGGGCCATGACGTGGTGTTCGATCACGTGGCATTTGGCTATGGTGCGGGCGAGGACGGCCGCGCCGGCGAGAAAGTTCTTACCGATGTGAGCTTTACCGCTAAGGAAGGTGAGGTCACGGCGCTGGTCGGTCCTTCGGGTTCCGGTAAGTCTACGGTGAGCCGCCTGGCCGCGCGCTTTTGGGATGCCACTGCGGGCAAGGTTACCGTGGGCGGTGTGGATGTTGCGGGCGTCGATCCCGAGGTGCTCCTGCGCGACTACGCCATTGTGTTCCAAGACGTGCTGCTCTTTGACGACACAGTGATGGGAAACATCCGCCTTGGGCGTCGTGATGCCACCGATGAGGAAGTGCTTGCGGCCGCGCGTGCTGCCAACTGCGACGAGTTTGTGAACCGTATGCCGCAGGGCTACGACACCATGATCGGCGAGAACGGCTCCAAACTTTCCGGTGGCGAGCGCCAGCGCATCTCTATCGCCCGCGCGCTGCTCAAAGACGCGCCCATCGTGCTGCTGGACGAGGCGACGGCGAGCTTGGATGTGGAGAACGAGACCGTGGTACAGCAGGCGCTCTCCCGTCTGCTTGCAGGTAAGACGGTTATCGTTATTGCCCACCGTATGCGTACGGTGGAAAATGCCGACAAAATCGTCGTGCTCAAGGATGGTGTGGTTGCCGAGCAGGGTGCTCCGGCGCAGCTCAAGGCGGCAGGTGGAGAATTTGCCCGCATGGTCGCACTGCAAAAGGAAGCGGCTGCCTGGCAGCTGTAGGAAAGGGGACCAAGATTTCCAAAGGTTAACTTTGGTTGACCATAATAGTTCGACTAAACTAGTCTCAAAAGCGTGCTCGAGCAAACTAATGAACTCGGGTGCTAAGGCACCATGCCGCGCTTGTGCGGCAAAAGGGAGAAGCAACATGAAGAAGTCGACTTTTAACACCCTGCTTGTCGGTGGCGGTTTTCTGCTTGGTACGGCCGGCATCAAGCTGCTTACCAGCGCTCCGGTAAAGAATGCCTGCGTGCAGGGTATCGCGTGCGGCATGCGCATCAAGAACGGCTACCAGGACATGGTCGAGCAGGCCAAGGCTAATGTCGACGACATGGTTGCCGAGGCTGCCTACATCACCCAGAGCGAGGCCGCTGCTGACGAGGCAGCCGAGTAACGCTCCCAGGCACAAACTATGAGATTCTCGATTATCAGCGAGATCCCCGGCAGGACCCGTCTTCAATTGGCGGGTCCTGTGCCAGAGAGCGATCTCGATGCACTTCTTAAGCTTGGCGGCGACATCGATGGCGTGCACAAGGTGCGCGTGTATGGCCGCATTGGCCAGATGGCGCTGGAGTACGACGAGCCGCGCCGCGCGAGCGTGCTCGACGCCTTGGGCGCACTCGATGCTCAAGCTATCGCCGATGCCAAGTCGGGCTACGTGATGCAACTCGAGCCGCGCAAGCACAAACTCGTTATGGACCTGGCGACACTCGTCGGTGCCCATTACGCACGTCGTTGGTTCTTGCCGACGCCTCTGCGTGCGGTGTTTGTCGTGGCCGGTTACATGGCATTTTTGCGCGCCGCCCTCCGTGAGCTCGCGCAGCCGCGCC
>CABURG010000055.1 GCA_902493835.1 uncultured Collinsella sp.
GACGACTCGCCGTCGAGCCGCGCCGCAATTTTCGGGCAAACCATGCCCACCCCTTTTTTCAACCCATTGACGGAACGCGCAGCCATGCGTTCCATACTTATGACCAAGGAGCCTCATGGGAGCCGTCCACGTTCGCACGCCTAAGAACTTTGTGCTCGAGGAGCGCCTGGAGCGCTACGCCGATGCGATTGAGACGAACCCCGAGGCCTATGCCGGAGATTGGCGCGAGGCTTGCGCGCCAGCTGGCAGCAAGCCCTTCGAACACCTTCACCTGGATCTTGGCTGTGGCAAGGGAACGTACCTTGTAGAGCGCGCGGCCCACGAGCCAAACACGCTCTTTATCGGCATGGACCAGGAGCCCATCTGCATCGCCTATGCCGCGCAGAAAATCTGCGAGCAGGAGCTGTCCAACGCACTCGTCCTGCCCCGAGGCGCCGCATCGCTGCCGCAGCTGTTTGCCGCAGGCGAGCTCGATGCCATCACCATCAACTTTCCCACGCCGCAGCCCAAGGCCAAGTACGCCAAAAAACGACTCGTCCATGTCGACCATCTAATGCTCTACCGCTCGCTCTTTGCAGCCGGCGCCACCGTCACGCTGCGAACCGACAGCAAACCATTGCGCGACTACGCCCTGGGGCAGTTTGCCGCGGCCGGCTACGACACGCTTTGGGTAAGTGACGACGTACGCCGCGACCATCCCGAGCATCCCGAGACCGAGTACGAGTGCCGCACGCGCGAGATGGGTGCCGCTATCTATGGCATTTGCGCCACACCCGGCGCGCAACCCAGCAATGAACAGCTCGCAGCAGGCCGAGCGCAGGAGCAAAGCCTTGCCTGCTACCTGCCCGATAACCTCGATGAGCTCACCTATGTACCTCTGGGCATGGAAGAGGCCGTCGAGAACTTTAAAAACCGCGCCCGCAAAGGCAAGAAGCGCCTGCCACAAGAGTCCTAGGGGCCTCTGATGGTCGCGGCGTCAGCAAACAAGCGCAAATAGGCGCCAGCAAACGACCCTCAAACCTAAGTGAGTAGACTTTTTTGCAATAGCCAAGCACAACCCGCATAACGAAAACTAAAACCGCAGGTAGATCCCTTGCGCAAAAGCCATGTGCTCGCGATATCGCAAAAAGTCTACTCACTTAGCTGGCAACTGCACCAAACAGCTGGACAGAACGCCCATTTCCTGCATTTTCTCGCGCGCTGGCACCCCGCGCCGCCGCTACGCCATAATAGTTGGCGGACAAACGCGAGAGAAAGCAACCACATGGCACAGACCACGACAGATACTTCCGCCAGCACCGTTTCCGGCGCCGGCGCCGCCAGCTCGTTCTCGGGCGGCACGGGAACCGAAGCCGAATTCGGCTCACTCGGCGCGCTCTCCCCCACCTGGTGGGAGCCCGAGGACGGCAGTGAGCCCGAACCGTGGCTCACGCCCGACCAGGCCTTCGAACGCTTCTTTGAATGGACGAGCAGCCGCGGCATTGAGCTGTGGGATCACCAAGAAGAGGCCCTCATGGACCTGGCCGCCGGCGATCACGTCATTTTGGGCACACCGACCGGATCGGGTAAATCGCTCGTCGCGCTGGGCATGCTCTTTATGGGCATGGCGCAGGGCAAACGCTGCTATTATACGGCTCCCATCAAGGCTCTGGTCAGCGAGAAGTTTTTCGACCTTGTGCAGGTGCTCGGCCGCGATAACGTAGGCATGATCACCGGCGACACGCATATCAACACCAAGGCACCCGTCATCTGCTGCACGGCAGAGATCCTTGCCAACGACGCGCTGCGCGAGGGCGAAGATGCCGATGTTGGCTGCGTCGCCATGGACGAGTTCCACTACTTTGCCGACCCCGATCGCGGTTGGGCCTGGCAGGTGCCGCTGCTCACCCTACCTCACACGCAATTCATGCTCATGAGCGCCACGCTCGGCGATGTCACCGCGATCGCCGCCTCACTCGAGGAGCACACCGGCGCTGCTTGCGACTTGGTTGTCGACGCCCCGCGTCCTGTTCCGCTGAGCTACGACTATGTGACGACCTCCCTCGAGGGCACGGTCGAGCTCGCCATGCGCCGCGGCGAGGCCCCGCTCTACATTGTGCACTTTAGCCAGGATGCCGCACTTGCGACGGCGCAATCCCTCGCCAACTTTGGCATTGCCAGCAAGGAGCAGCGCGAGGCTATCAAGGAGGCGGCCAAGGGTACGAGCTTCTCGACGGCCTTTGGCAAGATTCTCAAGCGTCTACTTGGATGCGGCGTCGGCGTGCACCACGCCGGTATGCTGCCGCGCTATCGCCTCCTGGTCGAGCGCCTGGCACAGCAGGGCCTACTGCCCGTCATTTGCGGCACCGATACACTCGGCGTCGGCATCAACGTGCCCATCCACACCGTGGTCCTCACCGCGCTCACCAAGTTCGACGGTTACAAGATGCGTCGTCTGCGCGCCCGCGAGTTCCATCAGATTGCCGGTCGCGCCGGCCGCTCGGGCTTCGATACCGAGGGCATGGTCATCGCCGAGGCCCCGGAGCACGAGATCGAGAACGCCAAGCTCATGGCCAAGGCGGGCGACGACCCCAAGAAGCTCCGCAAGGTTAAAAAGAAGAAGGCCCCCGAGGGCTTTGTCACCTGGAACAAGCAGACCTTTGAGCGCCTGATCGAGACGCAGCCCGAGACACTCAAACCACGCCTGCGTATCACGCACTCCATGGTGATTAGCGTGGTCGAGCAGGGTGGCGATGCCCGAGCCCGCGTACACGACCTCATCGAGACGAGCCTGCAGACCCCCGAGGAAAAGGCAAAGCTCGAGATTCGCGCCGACGAAATCTTCGCCACGCTCATCGATTCCGGCGTCGTCGTTCGCACCGAGGTGCCGCCCGCACCTGACGCTCCCGCTGACGCCGCGCCGGACATCGACTACGCGCTGACGGTCGACCTGCCCGAGGACTTTGCGCTCGATCAGCCGCTCTCGCCGTTTTTGCTTGCCGCGCTGGAGCTGCTCGACCCCGAGAGTGAGACCTATACCATGGATCTGATCTCGATGGTCGAGGCTACGCTCGAGGACCCCAAGCAGGTATTGCGCGCACAGGAGCGCGCCGCGCGCGACCGCGCGATGGCAGAAATGAAGGCTGACGGCGTCGAATATGAGGAACGCCTGGAGCGCATCCAGGACGTCACCTACGAAAAGCCGCTCGAGGACTTGCTCGATGCCGCCTTCGACAAGTACTGCCAGGAGGTACCCTGGGCCAACGACTACCAGCTCTCGCCCAAGAGCGTCCTGCGCGACATGCTGGAGAGCGCGAGCGACTTTAAGGGCTATATCCAAAAGCTCGGCATCGCCCGCTCCGAAGGCATTTTGCTGCGCTACCTGGCAGAGGCCTACCGTTCCCTCGATCGCACCGTTCCCATTGAGAAGCGCGATGAGCGCTTGCGTGACATCATTTCGTGGCTCGGCTTTGTGGTGCGCTCGGTCGACTCGAGCCTGGTGGACGAGTGGGAGAACGCCGGCAATCCGGCAGCCCTCGACGCCGCGCCGCCGCAGGGCATCGACGAGGTCGTTGCGGACCGTCGCGGCTGCACGCTGCTGGTGCGCAACGCGCTCTTCCGCCGCGTAACCCTTGCAGCCCGCGGACACGTGCGCGATCTGGGCGAGCTCGACGAGGACTGGGGCATGAGCGAGGTCCGCTGGCAAAAAGCGCTCGATGCCTACCATGAGCAGCACGAGGAAATCCTCACCGACGGAGACGCCCGCAGCGCCGCGATGTTTTCCATCGATGAATCCGACGAGAAGACCGATCACGTGTGGCACGTGCACCAGATCTTTGCCGACGAAGATGGTGACCACGATTTTGGCATCATGGGCGATGTCGATCTGGACGCCACGCAAGACGGCGGCGAGGTCATCTTCAAAAACTACCGCGTCGGCTTTATCGAGGACCTGCTCGAGAACTAGCCGACCATACTGGAACGAAACGGGGCCGCTGGCAACATCGCCAGCGGCCCCACTTTTGCACTATCCGCTATGCCCTACTCGGCATCCTCGACCTCATATGAATCCGCCTCGGCGGGCTCATCGTTTGTCTCTGTCGCAGCCCCGCGCGCCTCGTCAAACGCCGCCTTCATGGTCTTGTTACCCCAGGTGAGCTTACGAATGGTAAGATCGTCGGCCTTCTTGTTGGCCAGGCGCAGGTTGTTCTCGGAGGACAGCAACGCCTCCTTGGTTTTCTGCAGATGGCTAATCGTCTTGTCGATCTCATCGATCGCCGTTTGGAACTTGCGGCTCGCGATCTCGTAGTTGCGGCCGAAGTCGTTCTTGAACTTTTCCATCTTGGCTTCGAAGTTCGTGACGTCGATATTCTGCTGTTTGTACTCCGCCAGCTCCTGCTTATAGCGCAGCGAACCCATGGCGGCGTTGCGCAGCAGCGTGATCATGGGAATGAAGAACTGCGGGCGGATCACGTACATCTTCTCATAGCGGTAGCTCACGTCGACGATACCCGCGTTATAGAGCTCGCTCTCGGGCTCCAGCAGGGTGCAGAGCACCGCATACTCGCAGCCTTTCTGGCGACGATCGTGATCGAGCTTCTTAAAGAAGTCCTCGTTTTTATGCTTGGTCGCGGTCTCATCGTTCTCGTTTTTCATCTCGAACATAATCGAAATGACCTCGTTGCCGCTCGCATCGCACTCGCGGAAGATAAAGTCGCCCTTGGTGCCCTCGGACGCATCGTTATCTTTCTCGAAGTACGCATTAGGAAACGCCGTCATGCGCAGACGGTTAAACTCGGTCTCGCAGTGCTGCTCGAGCGACTCGCCCACCATCTTGGTGGACAGGCGGACCTTCATGTCCTTAAGGCGCTCAATCTCTTCGTCCTTGTAGCGAATCAACTCGTCGCTCACGCGCTTGGCCTGCGCAAGCTCGAGCTCGTGTGCTGCTCTGGCCTGTTCCTCACGCGAATCGCGCACCGCCAGCTCGCTCGTGAGCTTGGCACGTGCTTCATCACGCTCACGCTCCGCCGCGGCGACCGCCTCCGATAGGTTCATTTTGGCCGTCAGCTCCTGTTCGCGCAGCTGGGCACGCAGGCCCTCGGCCTCTTGCTCGGACTGAGCCTTTGCGGCGGAAAACTTCTCTTGTACCTTCGCACAATAGTCAGCAAGCGCGCGCTCGCCCTCGCTGCGAGCGGCATCGAGCTCACGCTGCGACTCTGCCGCGGCAGCAGCAAGCGCCATCTCCTGGGCCTTGTCCGCAGCGGAGAGCTTTGCCTGTAGCTCAGCAATCTGAGCGTCGCGGGCGGACAGATCGCTTTGAGCAGCATTGCGCGCCGCCGCCTCGGCAAGTTTGGCTTCGTCATCCTTGCGTCCCAGCTGCGCGCGCAAATTGTCGATCTCGCGCTGAAGCTTGGCGTTCTCCTTTTGAGCGTCGGCACGGGCTTCAACCGCCGCACGCTGGCTTGCGCTCTCGCGCTCTGCGGCAGCGCCCTCGAGCTTGGCGCGCAGTTCGGCAAGCTCAGCATCGCGCTTGGCGACCTCTTG
Source organism: uncultured Collinsella sp. (assembly GCA_902493835.1). GTDB lineage: Bacteria > Actinomycetota > Coriobacteriia > Coriobacteriales > Coriobacteriaceae > Collinsella. Next base: position 5,524 of record CABURG010000055.1, read on the forward strand.
TGCCAGCTGTTGAGCTGCAGCGTTCTTCTGCTCGACAAGCTGAGCGTTGCGCTGAGACTCCGCCTCCTGCAAAGCAGCCGTCGAACGCGAGCGCTCAAGCTCCAGCGCCTGCTCGCCCTCGCGCTGGACTGCCTTCACACGCTCATCCAGATCGCGCGAAAACTCGGCATCGCGCACTTGCTTGACGATATCCGCATAGCCAGACGCGTCGACCTTAAAAACTTCGCCACAATGCGGGCACTTGATCTCATTCATAGCAGCTCCTCGATGGACGCAAATTTCAACCGCCTACACTCTACCGCGCCGCACGGACAAAAAAGGCGCCGCCGCCATAATGGCAACGGCGCTAGAACCGCCACAAAGGGGACAGGCACCTTTGTGGCGGTTTGGGCGCCCTATAGCCCAAAGAAGCTCAAGATCTGGTCTCGGCTTACGGGCCTGTACTCGTTGGCATCGAGACCGACATCGTAGCGAAAGATAGGGCGCTCGCGATCGCGGTTGCGTGCGTTGGTGCGGTCTCCCCTGCTGTGGATGTGCCCGTGCAGCATGATGGCACCACGTGCCTTACCGTTCCAGCTGAGCATGGGGTAGTGGCTCATAACCAGGCGATGTCCCTTGGCATAGCCGGGGGCAATCTCCAGGTAATCGCGCACGTCTTCCCAAATCTGCGATACGTCGGAATCTTCCCAATCGACGTCATGGTTACCACGGATGAGCGTCACGTTCTGGCATTCGATGCGCTCGCGCAGGTGCACGGCATCCGCTAGGGGCAAACGATAGGTAAAGTCTCCCAGGATGTAGAGACGGTCATCCGCAGCCACGCACTCATTGATGGCATCGATGACCTTGCGGTTCATCTCCTCGACCGAGCCAAACGGCCGGTCCATGTCGTGCAAGATATTCGTATCGCCCAGGTGCAAGTCGGCGGTAAACCACATCATCGTCTGTGTCCTCATTTCGCAACGTGTTCAACTCGTGCTAAGTATACAGACGCAGCGATGCGGCGGTTATCCAAAGAGCCCGCCGAACAGTCCGCGGCGGCGTTTGTCTTGCTTTTTCGAAGCGTCACCCCGGGCGTTCTTGTCTTGGCGCTTCTTACGATCCTGCTCCAACTCATCGTCATCGAGTAGCATATCCCACTCAAACGGATCGTCTGTCAGATCGAACAGATCATCGCCATCAAACATGGCCGCCTCCCTTGCCGATTAGCGAGCGTCCACCACGTAGAGGCCAACGCGCACCTGATGCCACGGGCTGCGCTCGGGAGCAACCTGCTGCACGCGGGCCTCAAATACGTCCTCATGGCCGTAATACATCATCAAGGACAGCGGGCCGACCTCGTTTCCCGGAACATAGCCAAGTTTGGTCTTGCCATAGTAGATCGCAACCGCCTCGGGATCATGGGGATTATCGCGCTCGGCGCACAGCGTCAGTTTATCGCCCGCTTTAAGATCGCCTAGGACCAAAGCGCCGTCGGCATACTGAAATCCCGCAATATGAAACGACAGAAGAACACGCGAAGGCTCGTACATGGCAACTCCTCTAACGGCCGGAATACCCGGCGTTTAACCTTACAGAGAAGTCTACGAACTCGCGCGGACACAAATTCATCCTGCCTGCGTCTTTCAAGCGCTCTGTCTCGCAACGCTTGCGAGACAGAGCGCTTGCAGATAAGATAGGAGTACGGATGGCACCCGTTGCAGCGGGTCTTGCCAACTCCGATACACGTTTTCATCGTGAGAAGTGGCCGTCTTCGCTTACGCGGGGGCGGCTATTTCATTCGGCCGATAAACAGGCCGAGTTCGATAGCCGCGATTAACAACGCCAGTAACGAAATAACATCGCTTACGTTCATACCAATTCCCTTCTAAAGGGAGTTGGCCCATCCGCACCCCATAGCAGTAGTCTAACGTAAATGACAGGTAATAGGAACACTTGTTCGTATTACCTGTCATTTCCTAATGCACAAACATGCGCACGAATTTGTGCTTCCAGCTTGCGTAGGGCGCATACCGAAACGGCACGTCCAGCCACGTTGCTTTGTTCACGATGCTCTTCTTGTGGCTAAACGTATCGAAGCTCTCACGTCCATGGTACTGCCCCATACCGCTCGCACCCATGCCGCCAAAGCCCATATGGCTCGTAGCCAAATGCATGATGGTGTCGTTAACGCAGCCGCCGCCAAAGGGCACATAGCGCACAAAGCGCTGCTGGACCTCGCGATCCTGGCTAAAGATATACAGGGCCAGCGGCGTCAGACGATCCGTAATAAATGTCTCGGCCTCGTCTAGACTCTCAAACGTCAGCACCGGCAAGATAGGGCCGAAAATCTCCTCCTGCATCACGGCGTCATCGGGGGTCACGCCGTCTAGGATCGTCGGCTCAATCTTGAGCGACGACTCGCGCGCCGTGCCTCCCAGCACAACCTTATCGGGGTCGATCAGCCCACGTACGCGCGCAAAATGCTTGGCATTGACAATATGACCGTAGTCCTCGTTGTCGAGCGGATGCTCGCCAAACATGCGGCTGACCTCCTCCTTGATGAGGCTCAACAGCTCATCGTGCACGCGCGTATCGACCAGCAGATAGTCGGGCGCTACACAGGTCTGGCCCACGTTGAGCCATTTACCAAATGCGATGCGACGTGCCGCGACCTTCAAGTTTGCCGTCGCATCCACGATGCAGGGGCTCTTGCCGCCCAGCTCAAGCGTCACGGGCGTGAGGTTTTTGCTCGCGCGCTCCATGACGAGCTTGCCGACCGGAACGCTACCGGTAAAGAAGATCTTGTCCCAGCACTCGTCGAGCAGCGCCTCATTCTCGGCACGCCCGCCTTCGACGACCGTCACCAGGCACGGATCAAATGCCTCCTCGCAAATCTGCCTGAGCACCGCGCTTGAAGCCGGCGCATAGGCGCTCGGCTTGATGACCACGGTATTGCCTGCGGCAAGGGCGCCAGCGAGCGGCTCGAGCGTCAGCAAAAACGGGTAGTTCCAAGGCGCCATGATCAGCGTGACGCCATAGGGCACGGCTTGCGTTTTGCACACGCTCACGGCGTTAGCGAGGTCACACGGACGCAGGCGCGGACGACTCCATCGGGCCACATGCGCAATCTGATGACGAATCTCGGAAAGCGACGTGCCGATCTCGCACATATATGCCTCGTCATGCGACTTACCCAAATCGGTCTTGAGCGCATGGGCAATATCGGCCTCGTGGGCCCGCACCGCATCGCGTAAACTCACGAGCGCGCGACGTCGAGCATCGACATCAAACGTAGCGTGCGTCTTAAAGTAGGTGCGCTGATCGCCGACGATGCGCGCAATTTCCTCGGTGTTCATGGCAACCTCCTAGTTCTCGTCCTCAAACATACCACCCGCAACAACTTCGTACATATGCTCGAGCTCCAGGCGGTCCATTAAAAGAGGAACGGGGTACAAGGGATTGGCCTCGGCATCGGCATGCGCCGCCATCTCGGGAATGTCGGAGCGGCGAATACCCGAGACATATTTGGGGATTCCCAGGGCCTCGTTCATGCGGTCGACCCAATCGATAAAGGCCTCGGCCGCAAGACTGTCCTGCGCGGTAGCCGGCGCAATGCCCGCCATGCGAGCAAGATCGGCAAGATTGGGGGCGGCGGCGTCACCATAAGCGCGAAGCATGTGCGGCAGGATGATCGCGTTGGCCAAACCGTGCGGAATCCCGTATCGGCCGCCCAAACTGTGCGCGATGGCATGCACATATCCGACATAGGAGCGGGTAAACGCAACGCCCGCCTTATACGCCGCCAAAAGCATATTGCGACGAGCGCACATGTCGTCACCATGCTCATAGGCCTCGAGCAAATTGTCGTGGATAAGCTGCACCGCCTGTCGCGCCATCTTGCGCGTATAGGGCGTGGTGCTTCGCCCGATAAAGGCCTCAACGGCATGCGTCAGGGCGTCCATGCCCGTCTGCCCCGTAATGGAAGCGGGCAAGCCGCACGTAAACTCGGGGTCGTGGACTGCAAAACGCGGGATGAGCACAAAGTCGTTAATGGGGTATTTGTAGTGCGTCCCGTCATCGGTAATTACCGCCGCAAGCGTGGCTTCGCTTCCCGTACCGGCGGTAGTGGGAACGGCGATGAGCAGCGGCAGGCGACGATGAATCCGCAGCAGGCCGCGCATCTTGTTGATGGGCTTGTTTGGCTGCGCAATGCGTGCGCCCACGCCCTTGGCACAGTCCATGGCCGAGCCACCGCCAAAGCCGATAATGGCCTGGCAGGCGCTCTCTCGATACAGGGACGCCGCTTCCTCCACGTTTGAGACCGTGGGGTTCGCACGCGTTTCGGCATAGACCGTAACGCCAATCCCCTGAGCCGTAAGCGCACGCTCGAGTGATGCCGTGAGCCCCAGACGGGCAATGCCGGGATCCGTCACGATAAGGACCTTCTGGATCGAGCGCTTTTGAAGCA
>CABURG010000056.1 GCA_902493835.1 uncultured Collinsella sp.
CCAGTGCGCAGGCAAGGTCGACGATGTAGTTGGCATGTACATCTGGCTCAAAGCCGCCGTCCTTGGCAGTACCCTTGGCGATGATGTCGCGGCAAGCGCCAAAGACCTTCTTCTCGCGGCCGTCCATAACCTCATTGGCGCGAGTGTAGTTGGGGTCAGACGTCTCGACGACATAGTCCGGGTACAGGTAGTACTTGAGGTAGGTATTGGGAATCGTCTCGGGATCGACAGCATAGACATCCTTGGCCTTGCCGAAGGTGTGAATCCAGCTCTCCTCGACATGCTGCTCCTTACCGGCCTCGTGCTCGATGCCGTCCAGGTAGCCGTTCTTAGCCATGTGCTCCTTAATCTGCGGCATGAGGTCGTTGCCCTCCTTGTCGTAGATTTTGCTCCACCAACCAAAGTGGTTGAGGCCGTAGTAGCTATACTGCAGCTCGCGACGATCCTTGATGCCGCACATACGGCTCATCTTATCCATAAGGTCGATCGGCATGTCGCAGATGTTGATGATGCGGCTGTTGGGGCGCAGCACGCGGCAGGCCTCGGCAACAATAGCTGCGGGGTTGGAGTAGTTGAGCATCCAGGCGTTGGGGCTGTACTTCTCCATGTAGTCGAGGATCTCGATGACACCACCGATGGAGCGCATGCCGTAGGCGATACCGCCGGCACCGCAGGTCTCTTGGCCAACGCAGCCGTACTTGAGAGGGATCTTCTCGTCGAGCTCACGCATGGCGTACAGGCCGACGCGGATGTGAGCAAGTACGAAGTCAGTACCGGTAAAAGCGGTTTCGGGGTCGGTGGTGTAGTTGAACTCAACCTCGGGAGCGTTCTCGTGGAAGTAGATCTCGCAGGCCTTTGCCACGATCTCCTGGCGCTCGGCGTTGTTGTCGTAGAAGGTCACCTTGTTGACCGGGAAGCGGTCGCGCTCCTCAAGCAGCATCAGGGCAATGCCCGGAGTGAAGGTAGAGCCACCGCCGGCAATGGTCACGGCATAGTTTTTCTTGGACATGATGTCCTCCTCATTCTGGCCGCTTGCTCAATCCATCCCCGCACGCGGCCTGTACGGTTTGGAATTGTTACCTAGAAGTGGAGTTTTTTATCTCTAGAATCGGCCTTGCGGTGCATACCGGCTCTGCAAGGCCGATTGTTTCGATGGACGATGGTTTACAGAAGACTCTCGAACTTCAGAAGACTCTCGAACTTCTCGCGAACCTGCGGGACGGTAAGGCCGATGATGACCTGGATTGACTGACCTTGGATCACCAAGCCATGCGTACCGATCGCCTTGAAGGAAGCCTCGGGTGCAACGACGCTCTTGTCCTTGACGTTAACGCGCAGACGGGTAGCGCAGTTAGTTACATCGATGATGTTATCCGTGCCACCGAGCAGATCGAGGATGTTCTCGGCAAGCACCAAGCGCTCATCATCTTTACTCTGGGCGACCGATTTGCCAGCAGCAGCACCGCTCTGCTTTTGCTTGTAGTCGGCCTTGGACTTGAGCTCGACCTCAACATCGTCATCCTCGCGACCGGGGGTCTTAAAGTCGAACTTGACGATCAGGAAACGGAAGACCACGACCCAAAGGGCGGTAAAGCACAGACCGACAAGGATGGAGATGGTGTACTGCAGACCGTGTGCGGCCCAAAGGGGCAGCCAGTCCCACGAGAGCATCGAGATGATGCCGCCGTCGAAGATGCCCACGACGCCAAGGAGGTTTTGAGCCATGCAGCCGAGCGCTCCGAGCACGCAGTGGACGACGAACAGGCCGGGCGCGATGAACAGGAAGGTGAAGTCAAGCGGCTCGGTGATACCGCAAAGCATAGCGGTAAGGGTGACGGGAATGAGCAGAGCCTTGACGCGCTGCTTGCGCTCGGGTTTGGCGGTCATATAAAACGCAATGGCGACGCCAAGCGAGCCGAAGACTTTAGTCCAACCAGGGCAGGTATAGGCAGCCCAGGGTGCGGCATCCTTAAGAGCAATGCTCGGATCGGCAGCCAGTTGGGGCAGGATGTTGGCCCAAGCGGCAAAGATGCCGCCGTTGACCGCCGCGTTGTCGTAATAGAACGGCGTATAGATAAAGTGATGCAGGCCTGTAGGAATCAGCACGCGCTCGAAGAAAGCAAAGACGCCCACGCCAAACGTACCGGCAGAAAGGATGAATCCCTGGAAGGCGGCGATAGCAGCCTGAACATGCGGCCACACCAGGCAGGCGATAAGAGCGACCGGAACCATAACGAAGAAACCGATCATATAGATGAACACGGAGCCCGAGAACACGCCCAGCCACTCAGGAAGTTCGGTGTCGAAGAACTTGTTATGCAGCATCGTGGCGATACCAGAGATAATGAGCGCGCCCATGATGCCCATGTCAAGCGTTTTGATGCTTGCGATAGTGGCAAGACCAGTACCGCTGCCCGCCTCGACAGAGTAGTCGACCCCAAAGACAGGGCCCCACTGCCCCAAGATTGTGCTTACAAAGTAGTTGAAGGTAAGGTAGATGGCCAAAGCCTCCATGCAGCAGCGAGCGTTCTGCTTGTTCGCGAGCGAGATTGGCAACGCTACGCAAAACAGCAACGGCATCTGGTTAAAGAGCGTCCAACCACCCTGGAGCAGCACATTCCAGCAATCAAACCAAAGATGACCCGCTGTGGCCATCTCGCCAAAGATCGCCTCGGTGGTAAACAACGTACCCAGGCCGACGACGATTCCGGAAAATGCGAAAAGAATTGCAGGCGTGTACATTGCACCGCCGAAACGTTGTATCTTTTGCATCATGACGGGGAATCCCCCTCTCTTCATTCGGAGCGACTGCGGTTTTGGCTTCACTCGAGACCGCAGACGCGCCGTTTGCGTGTACCTCGTGCAATAGGACGGGTGGGCCCGCTTCCCTGACTTCTTGCGCTTCTATTTTTATCATATCACTTATCTAGACAAGTTAATACGATTTCTATGTTCGGTCAACGGTCGATAATTGACGATGAACGGTTTATTTCAAAGGTTTTGCCTGTTATTGCCTGTTTGTCTAAAACTTCTAAAACAAAATATTTATCAACTTGTCTAGATAGGCTTGTATAAGGATGTTTGCATACCTATACTTCATTACAACATTCACCGCCACGTTAAGGAGTCACCATGAAAAGCGCGGTCTTCTATGGAAAGCACGACCTCAGAGTCGAGGAATCGGCAAAGCCGGCCGTGGGCAGGCGCGACGTTCTGATCAACGTCAAAGCTTGCGGCGTCTGCGGTACCGACGTTCATATCTATGAGGGCGACAAGGGTGCAGCCGACGTTACCCCGCCCACGATCCTTGGTCATGAGTTTGCGGGCGTTGTCGAGGCCGTGGGCAGCGACGTCGCTGGCTTTAAACCGGGCGATCGCGTGTGCATCGACCCAAACCATCCCTGCGGCTGCTGCGAACCCTGCCGCGACGGAATCAACCACTACTGCGAGCATATGACCGGTTACGGCACCACCGTTAACGGCGGCTTTGCCGAGTACTGCTCCGTCGATATGCAGCAAGTGTACAAGTTGGGCGATCACACCAGCTTTGAGCAGGGTGCTATGACCGAGCCCGTCGCCTGCTGCCTGCACGGCATCGATATGTGCAACATCAAGCCCGGCAGCGCAGTTGTCGTTATCGGAGGCGGCATGATCGGTCTGCTCATGATGCAGCTTGCTAAAAACGCCGGCGCCACCAAGGTTGTCTTGCTCGAGCCTGTCGAAGGCAAGCGCGAGGTTGCGCTCAAACTCGGCGCCGACCTGGCAATTGATTCCATCCACGAGGACGTCCCGGCCCGCCTGAAGCAGGAGGGCGTCGGCAACGTCGATGTCGTTATCGAGTGTGTTGGCAAGCCCGTCACCATCGAGCAGGCCATCCAGATCGCCGGCCACAAGGCTACGGTCATGATGTTCGGACTTACCAAGCCCGATGAGACAATCACCGTCAAGCCCTTCGAGGTCTTCCAGAAGGAGCTTGTGCTTACCTCGTCCTACATTAACCCTTATACGCAGCGTCGTGCGCTCGAGCTCATCGACTCTGGCAGGCTCGACGTATCCTCGATGGTCGCAAAGGTAGCCTCCCTCGACGAACTCGGCGCCATCCTGTCAGACCCGGCCCTGCGTGCCATGGGCAAATATATAATCGATCCCAGCAAGTAAATCGATTGACACCTGCGCGGGCGGCCCTCATCCGTCGTTCACGCACCCAGCTCTAGGAGACCGTCATGGCGCGAGCCATCTTCCAAACTATTTACGACAACGTGAAGCAGTCGATTGACGACGGCACATACGCCTATCAGAGTTATCTGCCTTCGGAGACTGAGCTCACGCAGCTGTTTGACTGTTCGCGCATGACGGTCCGTCGCGCCATCTCGATGCTTGCGGCAGATGGTTACGTGCTCCCCCAGCAAGGCAAAGGGATGCGCGTCATTCGCAACATCAGTGACGAGACGAGTCGTGGTGGCGGCGGACTCGAGACCTTTAAGGAAATCGCGGTCAACCGAGGCTTTGAGCTCAAAACGGTCACCACCGTCTTTGAGCTCCTCATCTGCAGCAAGGCGCTCTCCAAGATTACCGGGTTTCCCGAAGGCTGTGAGCTCACACGCGCCAAACGCATCCGTTATGCAGACGGACAAGCCGTGTGCTCCGACGACTCCTATTACCTAAGCTCACAAGTACCGGGGCTGACACCCGAGATTGTCAACGACTCGATCTATCGTTACCTCGAAGAAGACCTTGGCATTAAGATTGCCACGGGCAAACGCGACGTAACGATCGAGCATCCCACGCCCGAGGATACGCGTGTGCTCGATCTCGACGACTTTAACGCACTCGCCGTTATACGCGGGCAGACCTACAACGCCGACGGCATCCTTATGGAATACACCGAGACCAAACAGGTCCCCGGGTTCTTTTTGCTCCATGAAACCGTGACGCGCAACGGTACCGGTCGAACCGGCCACCAAAGCAGCATGAACTAACCATCTATTAGTTGCGGTGGGATAGTTCCTAGAATTGCCAGCTTAAGGGCAAAACAGGAACTATTCCACCGCAACTTTTTTGGCCGGCGGGGCAGTACCTGTCCCACCGGCCATCATTTACGCTCTTTTAGCTAGTCCGCGAGCTTCTCCACCTGATCGAGCATCTTGTCGAGCTTGGCCTTTGCTTCGGCCTTGACCTTCTCAGCTTCTTCGTGAGCCTTCGCCTTCTGGGCGGCCTTTTCCTCGGCTTCGGGATCGACGACGACCAGATTGGACGCGTCGTGCTCAACAAGCTTGAGCGCATGCTCGGGACAAACCTTGACACAGGCGCCGCAGCCTAAACAATACGTGGACTCCAACGCAAAGCGGCCGCTTCCCACCAGATCGCAGGCAAACGTGGGGCACACGTTGACGCACTCGCCGCACGACGTACACTTGTCAAAATCGCACTCAGGCGTGCTCACCTGCATGTTCTGGGCAAGCTCGGGGTGGTTTTGCAACGTCGAGAGCACTAGTTGGCGCCCGTGCGTGAGCGAACGGCGACGCTTGGTCGTCGTGGTGCCGCACATGGTGTTGAGCGTGCGCTCCAGCTGGGTAATCTGATGGCGATGGGCCTTGAGCTTTTGCGTCACCGAGGCCAGCGCCGCCGTCGCCGGATTGAGCTTGGTCACCGTCAGGCCCGTGTTGCGGGCGATCTTTTCCATGTACTCCTTGCGCTCGTACTCGCGGCGCTTATGGCACTTGAGGCTCTTGGGGTCGACCTCCAGGCCCATACCCGTGCCGGACCACTCCTCGGCCTTCGCAATCGCCTCGCCCAGAATATCCTCACCGCCGGTGTTGCGGCATTTATCGCACACACCCAGCGGCAGGTACACACTCACGTTGGGATAGTCGGCCAGCACCGAAAACCAAGTCTCTGCCGTAATATCGCCCACGCAGGCAACGACGACCTCGTTTTCGCGCGGCATGCGCTTGAGGGCGCGCGTACAGGTGACGTAGGCGGTCTCGTGGCTCGTAGCCGCCGAGACGATATCGTCATACAGGTTTTTGGGCGCCAGACGCGGCGAGATGATTGCCTCGGTCGGACAGGCAGCGGCGCACAGGCCGCACTTGCGACAGGAGTCGAGGATCTCGATGGCGTCTTCCTCGACCTCGATAGCGTTGACCGGGCATACGTCCATGCACGCGGTGCAGCCGCTCTTTTCGTTTTTGCAGGTCAGGCACGGAATGGTGTTGCCGCGCGGACGCTCCTTGTAGTCGGCAGGATTCCACTGCGGCGCCGACGGATCGAGTGCATCGGTCACACCGCCAAGCGGGTTTTTAAGAAAGTCGAAACCCTTGCTGATCTCGATAATGTCATCAAACAGATCGTGTTCCTGCGCCATGCGCGGCCCCTCCCTGAGCAGTGCAAACAAGCAAGAGATAATGATACGCTATCGGCCCACGCCTCGGGCAAATTACACGCGGAGCATCTTTGCGGCAAATAGCCCATGGCCTATCGCCGCCTCGATCGCACAAGGTCAATCAAGTGCCAAGCTATGCCTCGCACATGAGCTGCACGAGCTTTTGTTTGGTCACCTTGGCCTGCTCGTTGGCCATATTACGCTCGTTTCTAAAGACCGCATTTGCAACACCCTGCAGGTCGGCATCGGAAATCCCGCCAAGGCCCAGCTCCGCGAGCGTCGTCGGCAGACCAACGCGCTGGCAAAACTCGAGCACCTGATCAAGCTCGGGCGCACGCTCCAGGCGCAGCTGCACCACCAGGCCAAATGCCACGGCCTCACCATGCATGGCCTTGCACTCGGGCAGAATCGTCAGGCCGTTGGCAATGGCATGGGCGAGCGCTAGGCCGCCACTCTCAAAGCCGACGCCCGAGAGCAAAATATTGCACTCGATCAGACGCTCAACCGCCGGCGATATACGTCCCTTTCTGAGATCGCGCTTGGCAGCGACGCCGCACTCCATAAGCGTGTCATAGCAGGCACGAGCCGCAACCAAGGCCAAGTGTCCCGGCGCGCCGCCGTGCTCGTTGGCGCCGTGCGCCGCGGCGCACGAACGCGCCTCGAAGTACGTTGCCAGCGCATCGCCCATACCAGCGACCGTCATACGCAGCGGGGCCGCCGCGACCACGCTGGTATCGACCACGACCAGGTCTGGATTCTTCTCGAGCATCAGATAGCGGTCGAACGACCCATCCTCGTGATACAGCACCGAAATCGCGCTGCACGGACCGTCCATCGAAGCCGCCGTGGGGCATACGCACAACGGCAACTCGGCATAAAACGCAACGGCCTTGGCGATATCGAGCATCTTGCCGCCGCCAATACCCACCACCATGTCGCAATACTCAGCCTGGGCTTCCTGAGCCATTTCGACAACGGCCTCTTCCGTACACGGACCGTTGTAAATCTTAAAGAACGGCTCGCTTAGATCTTCGTCCAGAAATCCATCGACGATCTGCCTGCACAGCCGATTCTCGGTGCCCTGGTCAAACAAGACATAGGCAGCGCAGCCCAACCATGACAAATACCTGCCCTGACGCGAAAGTTCGCCCGGCCCCTGAACATACCGGCCGGGACCGCCATAAACCATGGGAAGCGCCATGCGAGAATCCGCCCTCTCATCAAACAACGATTGGTGCAAAGTAACCTGACCCCTTTGCACCATAGCAAAAAGGGGCAAAGCCATCTGCTGGCTTTGCCCCTTCCTTAGCTTGATTTACTCATCCATGAGATAGTAGTGGCCCAGTGCGTCGGCACCCAGGATGGCGTTTGCGACCATCTCGGGCGTCACCTCAAACGGCATGTTGCACATGGTGTCCTCGGGCGCGCACGCGGCCTCGGCAACAATCATGGCCTTCTCGCGCGTAACCTCGGCAACGCCAAGTTCCTTCATCGTGACCGGCAGGCCCAGCTCAATGCAGAAGCCCAAGACTTCCTCGAGCTTCTCGGTCGGAGCATCCTCGAGTACCAGCTGGACGATGGTGCCGAAGGCGACCTTCTCGCCGTGGTACATGCTGTGGCACTCGGGCAGCATCGTCAGACCATTGTGGATGGCATGAGCAGCAGCAAGGCCCGAGCTCTCAAAGCCAATGCCCGAAAGCAGCGTATTGGCCTCGATGATGTGCTCGACGGCAGGCGTGAGCGCACCCTTCTCCAGCGCGACCTTGGCCTTGACGCCATCGGCCATAAGCGTCTCGTAGCAGAGCTTGGCGAGCGCCAGGCCGGCCATTCCGCCCTTGCCGCCGGCGCAGGTGCCGCCGTCGGCATCGTGCGTTGCCTGAGCCTCGAAATAGGTTGCGAGCGCATCGCCCATACCGGAAACCGTCAGGCGCACCGGGCTCGCCGCGATAACCGTCGTATCCATCAGGACAATGTTGGGGTTTGCCTTAAGGAAGAGATATTTATCGAACTGGCCGTCATCGGTGTAGAGCACCGAAAGTGCCGAGCACGGTGCATCGGTCGAAGCAATGGTGGGGCAAATGATAACCGGGGACTCCAGGTAATAGGCGACGGCCTTCGCGGTGTCGAGGATCTTGCCGCCACCGACGCCGACGATGATGTCGCAACCGTTGTCGCGAGCGAGCGCAACCAGGCGATCGACCTCGCCCTTGGAGCACTCGCCGTTAAAGTCCTCAAACAGCAGCTCGGCCTTAGCCTCGGCAAAGCCGCCCTCGATCTTGGCACCGACGCGCTTCTTGCCCGAAGGCGTCACGATAACGAGGGCCTTAGCGCCGAGCGGCTCGACATAGGAGCCGAGCTTGGCGAGCTCGTCCGGACCCTGGATGTACTTGCTGGGGCTATTGAAAATTGCAGCCATAACTATCCCATTCTCTAAAAAAGAAAGGGGCTCCGTACGGATACGTGCGGAGCCCCTCGTTACGATAACAAGAGTCGATTAGAAATCGATGTCGGTGTCGTAGTAGCAGGCCTTGAGGATCTTCTCGAAGTCAGCAGCCTTGGTCTCACGCGGGTTCTCGGGCGTGCAGGCGTCCTGCTCGGCGTTCGCGGCGATCTCGGGCAGCTTGGCGAGGAACTCCTCCTCGGAAACCATCTGCGGGTTCTCGGCGTCGACCTTCACGCCACCATTCGCGTAATCCTTGATGGACTGCGGAATGTTGAGCTGGTCGTTGAGGTCGCGAATCTTCTGGACGAGTGCAGCGATGAGCTCCTCGTTGGTCTCGCCGGGAAGGTGCAGGATCTCCTTGGCCACGTAAGCGTAACGCTCGGCAGCACGGGGATCCTTGGAGTTCCACTGGATGACCTTGCCCAGGTACATGGCGTTAGCGGCACCGTGGATGATGTGGCCATTCTCGAAGGCAGCACCGGTCTTGTGAGCCATGGAGTGAACGATGCCGAGCAGGCCCGAGGAGAAGGCGATACCGGCGATGCACTGAGCCTCGTGCATGTGCTGACGGGCCTCATGGTCGCCAGCATAGGACTTGGGCAGCCACTCGACGATCTCGCGGATGCCGTGCAGGGCGTTGGCGTCGGTGAACATAGAGGCGAAGGTAGAAACGTAGGCCTCCATGCAGTGGGTCAGAGCATCCATGCCGGTGTGAGCGCACAGCTTGGCGGGCATGGTGTAGGTGAGCTCGGGGTCGACGATGGCGACATCAGGGGTGATGTTGAAGTCGGCCAGCGGGTACTTGATGCCCTTGGCGTAGTCGGTAATGACGGAGAACGCGGTGACCTCGGTAGCGGTACCGGAGGTAGAGGAGATGGCGCAGAAATGAGCCTTCTGACGCAGCTCGGGGAAGCTGAACGGCTGGATGATGTTGTCGAAGGACTCCTCGGGGTACTCGTAGAAGACCCACATGGCCTTAGCGGCATCGATGGGCGAG
>CABURG010000057.1 GCA_902493835.1 uncultured Collinsella sp.
CCGCGAGCGCATCCAGGTCTTCCAGGGCGACGTCATCCGCATGGCCGGCGCCGGTGCCCGCGAGACCTTCACCGTCCGCAAGATGTCCTTCGGTGTCGGTGTTGAGCGTACCTTCCCGCTTCACAGCCCCAAGATCGCCAAGCTCGAGGTCGTTCGTCATGGTCGCGTCCGTCGCGCCAAGCTGTACTACCTCCGCGACAAGGTGGGCAAGGCTGCTCGCATCCCCGAGAAGCGCTAAGAAGATCGCAGCGTCTGTCCACTCGTTTGGACACAAGGGTCACCTTCGGGTGGCCCTTCTTTTTATCTGATTTGCATGCAAGGAGGGCCTGGTATGGCCAACATGACGAGCTCGGTTTCGGCATCGCAGGTTGCCGGTGAGTTGGCGAGCGCTACGTTTGAGGAGATTCCCGCCCTCGTGGAGCATTATCGCGAGGACCCGCGCCAGCAGGTGATCAAGGCTTGTGAGCGCGCCCTCAAGCGCCATGCCAAAGAGCTTGCCGAGCGCGAGCGCGTCAATGACATGTACGAGCTTATGCATGAGCTTGGCGGCGATGGGGTGGTCGTTGGTGTCGACGAGGTGGGTCGCGGATCGGTGGCCGGTCCTTTGACGGTATGCGCCGTGTGCCTTCCCATGGAGCCGCGCGTCTGGGGTATCAACGATTCCAAAAAGCTCACGCCCGCGCGCCGCGAGCTGCTCTCGGTGAAGATTGCCGAGGTGGCGACGGCGATCGGTTTTTGCCATATCGCGCCTAAGGATATCGATGAGATGGGCATGGCCCGTGCTATCCGTACCGCCGTTGCGGGCGCCGTGGCCGATACGGGACTTGAACCCGACTGCGTTCTCATGGATGGCAACCCCTTGGGCGCCGTTCCTAACGAGCGCGATGTGGTGAAGGGCGATGCCAAGATCGCCTGCATCGCCGCGGCGTCCATCATGGCCAAGGTCACGCGTGACGAGATGATGGTCGAGTACGACGCCGAGTATCCCGAGTACCATCTGGCCGAGTCGAAGGGCTATGCGAGTCCCGAGCATATCGAGGCCATTCGCAAACATGGACTTTGTCCGCTGCACCGCGTGAGCTTTTGCGGAAACTTTCTGCAGACTGAGCGCCTTTTCTAGGCCAATTGTGGAGATAGGGACCTTAAAGGTTCTATAAACCTGCTGGTAGCGGGCCGTATGCAACAGCATTGCTGCGTACGGCCCGTTTTTTGTCGGCATTTGGTCAGCTTTTGGTTTGCTTCCGGTACTTACCCGCATGAAAGGTGCCCTCATCATCGGGGCAATGCAGTGTGCGGGAAAGGAGACCCCATGAGTGCCGCAAGCAAAAAGAGCAAGACGCAGCAGCTCAAGGAGCGTTGGGAAAACGGCGAGCTCGACTCTGGGGCGATGACGCCCGAGTTTATCAAGGGACTCAGTCCCCGCGAGCTGGGCATGCTGGGCGAGCTGATCACCATCGACTACTTTAACGAGCGCGGCTACACCTTGCTGGAGCAGGGCTATCGTTGCACCGAGGGCGAGGCCGATCTGGTGCTGCTCGATGAGCTCGACGATGTCGTGGTAATGGCCGAGGTCAAGACCAGACGCGTTGCACTGGATTGCAGCACGAGGGTCTTTCCGGAGGAGGCCGTGGACGCCCAAAAGCAACGCCGCTACCGCCGCATCGCAAGTTGCTATCTCATGGAGCATTATCCGCTCAAGGCGATTCGCTTCGATGCCGTGGGTGTCACCATCCGCGGCGGGCATATCGCCGAGATCGAGCACCAGTACAACGCGTTCGATTGGCAGGTGTCGTGATGGCGTTCGAGACGTTTGCCGTTCACGCGGCCTGCATCCGCGGCGTCGAGGCGATTCCCGTCACGGTCGAGGTCTCGCTTGCCGGTGGCGTTCCGGGCATTCAGATGCTCGGTATTCCGAGTATGGAGGTGATGGAGTCACGCGGTCGTATTCGCTGCGCGATGCGCTCCGCCGGGTTCGAGATCCCACGCTCGGGCATTACGGTCAACCTGGCGCCCGGCGATATTCGCAAGACCGGTAGCGGCTTTGATCTGCCCATCGCCATCGCGGTTCTGGCGGCCGATGGACAGATTCCCCGTGACAACCTCGATCGCTGCCTTATCGCCGGCGAGCTCGGCTTGGACGGTACGGTGCTTCCCGTCAAGGGCGAGGTGGCGTTTCAGCTGCTGGCTCGCGACATGGGGCTGTCTTTTATCGCCGGCAGGTCAGACCAGCATGTGCCACTCGCGGGCGTGGATTGTGGATTCATCGATCATTTGTCTCAGCTTGCCCATGGCATGGGCGATGCCGCGCGGCACTACTTGGATTCCGAGGGCGTCGAGGCGACCTTTGAGCCCGAGCTCGACTATGCCGACGTACTGGGGCAGGAGGTCGCCAAGCGCGGCATGGCGCTTGCGGCGGCAGGAGAACTCGGCTTGCTCATGATCGGGTCCCCGGGATCGGGCAAGACGATGCTCGCGCGTCGTATGACCGGCATCCTGCCCGAGCTTTCCGTTGAGGATCAACAGGAGGCGCTGTGCATCCATTCGGTTTTGGGCGAGAACATTGATGGTTTGTTGGCGGGGCACCGGCCCTTCCGCAGTCCCCATCACAGTATTTCGACCGCAGGCCTTATCGGCGGTGGGCGCCCGGTGCACCCGGGTGAGATCAGCCTTGCTCATGGCGGCGTGCTATTTTTGGACGAGCTTGCCGAGTTTCCCACGGGTGTGCTGCAGACGCTGCGTCAGCCCATCGAACGCGGCTACGTCAGGATCGTACGCGTCGATGGGGCCTTTACCTTCCCGTCGCGCTTTCAGCTGCTGGCTGCGAGCAATCCCTGCCCCTGCGGCTTTTTGGGCGATCGCGAGGTGCCGTGTCGCTGCTCGGCGGCGATGGTCGAGCGCTATCGGTCTAAACTGCGCGGTCCTTTGGCCGACCGTATCGACATGATGATCGATGTGACCCGTCCCGACCCCCAAGTGATTATCGAGGGCGCGGAGGGTATGTCGTCGGCCGAGTTACGTGACTACGTTGTGCGCGGTCGCGCCTTTCGCGCCTGGCGCGAGTCCCGTATGGACGATGCGGATGCCGAGGCCGAGGATGACGAGACACGGTCCATTGACGGCGTCGTTTCGACCTTTGAGCTCGATGATGCGGCGGAGAAGTGTGTGCTCGGTCTGTCCAAACGCACGCATCTCACGGGCCGCGGCATCGTGCGCCTGGTGCGTATCGCGCGTACAATCGCCGACGTCGCCGAGAGCGAGCAAGTGACGCAGGATCACGTACTCGAGGCGGCGATGTACCAGGGAAGGAGGGACCAATGATGGCCGAGGGAACCTTCGAGCTGCATCCAGGCGATGCGTTGTATCCCGAGACCGTTTTGGAGCTTTCTGATATACCCCAGACGCTTTATGTGCGCGGCAACCCCGAGGTGCTTTCGACGCCCGCACTCTCCATCATCGGCGCGCGCAAGGCCTCGCCGTATGGTCTTGCCGTGGCAGAGCTTGCGGCAAAGGTGGCGATCGAGGCGGGAGTGACGGTTGTTTCGGGCGGCGCGGTCGGTTGTGACCAGGCCTCGGGTTGGGCTGCGGTCAACGCCGGCGGCAAACACGTCGTGGTGCTGGGGACGGGCGCCGACGTGGTCTATCCGCGTTCGAGCGCGGGGCTTATTACTCGCACGCTCGATACGGGTGGCGCGGTCGTGTCGATCTCTCCGTGGGGCATGGGTCCGCGCAAGTTCGCCTTTCCGCGCCGCAATCGAGTGATCGCGGCCCTGTCGCAAGCCCTCTTTGTATCCGAGGCGGGTATGCCTTCTGGGACGTTTTCTACAGCCGAGGCTGCTATGGATTTGGGGCGCGAACTTCTTGCCGTGCCGGGGTCGATCCTATCGCCCGAGTCGCGTGGCACGAATTACCTCATTGCGAACGGTGCCTGCTGCATCGTCGACGAGGAATCTATCGAGATGGCTATCTCACGCATCTACGGAACCCTGCGCTACTCGCGCCCCGATGCTCCCGGCATTGCCGACCTGGATCCAACGCAGCAGACCGTGATGCATGCGCTCATTGCCTCTCCGCTCAAGGTCGACGACATCGCGGCGCTCGTCTCGCTCGATGCTGTCGGCGTACTCAAACTCTTGGGTTCGCTTGAACTCGAGGGCCTTATCGAGCGCATGATGGATGGAAGGTATGCGCCCTCCAAGTTTGCCCTTCACGCCCAGACGCCCTTCGGTCACAATGGAAAACATGTCAATTAGAAAGGTGTTTGCAGATGCTGTTTGATCAGGTGACGGTTATCGGTGGCGGTCTGGCAGGATCGGAATGCGCGATTCAGCTGGCAGATCGCGGGTTTGCCGTAAAGCTGTGCGAGATGCGCCCGCAGGTGAGCTCCCCGGCCCACCATACCGATCACCTGGCCGAGCTCGTCTGCTCCAATTCGTTTAAATCGACCCGTCCAGATTCCGCTGCTGGCCTACTAAAAGCCGAGCTCGAGCGTATGGGTTCGGTGCTGCTCGATTGTGCCCATCGCGCGGCCGTTCCTGCCGGCGGCGCCCTGGCGGTCGACCGCGTTAAGTTTTCCGAGCTCGTCGAGGCCGAGGTCGCCTCTCGCCCCAATATCGAGATTGTTCACGGCGAGGTCACGCAGATCCCCGAGGGTCATGTGGTTATCGCCGCGGGCCCCCTATGCTCGCCGGCATTGAGCGAGGAGGTCATGAAGCTTGTCGGTGGTGACGCCCTGGCGTTCTTTGACGCGGCCGCCCCGATTGTCGATGCCTCGACGCTCGATATGGACGTGCTGTTCTCGCAGTCGCGCTACGAGGAGCAGGGGAGTGGCGACTATCTCAATGCCCCGCTCAACAAGCAAGAGTACGAGGCCTTTATCGAGGCGCTCACCACGGCCGATCGCGTGGTGCTCAAGGATTTTGAGGGCGGGGACCTGTTCCAGGCCTGTCAGCCTGCCGAGGAGGTTGCGCGCACGGGCAAGGATGCCATCCGCTTTGGTGCCATGAAGCCCGTCGGGCTCACCGACCCGCGCACCGGTCGCCGTCCCTGGGCGGCAATTCAGCTGCGCGCCGAGAACAAGGAGAAGACGGCCTATAACCTGGTTGGCTTCCAGACCAACTTGACCTTTGGCGAGCAGAAGCGCGTCTTCCATATGGTGCCAGGCCTGGAGAACGCCGAGTTCTTCCGCTACGGTGTCATGCACCGCAATACCTTTGTCGACGCCCCGCACGTGCTCGATGGCACCTTTGCCGTGCCCGGTACCGGCGTGCGCCTGGCCGGTCAGATCACCGGCACCGAGGGGTACATGGAAGCCGTGGCGACCGGTCTGCTCGCGGCGCTCAACACCTATGCCGAGGCTATCGGTGCCGCGGGCGTCGAGTTGCCGCGTGTGGGCGCCCTGGGTGCGCTCGTGGGCTATGCGACCGATCCTGCCACCGTGGGCTATCAGCCTATGCATGTCAACTTTGGCCTGGTGCCGCCGCTCGAGGACGGTAAGCGTCGCAGCAAGCGCGACCGCTACCAGGCCTATGCGGACCGTGCGCTCGAGGCCCTCGATGCCTATCTGGCCACTCGCCCCGATCTGTTTGGAGGCGACCGGTCATAGCCTTTGACCTGTACGACACCGTCGACTCGTTTATCGCCTATATCGCACGTGTCGAGGGACTTTCTCCCAACACGGTGACGGCCTATGGCTCGAGGCTAGAGCGCTTTGCCGCCTGGTGCGAGCGCGAGGATATCGATGCTTTCGCTGCCGACGTGCGCATCATTCGTCGCTATCTTGCCGAGCTTTCGCGTGAGCAGGTGGCTCCCCGAACGCTTGCGGCGCACCTGTCGGCTATCCGATCTCTCTATCGCTGGATGGCTGCCGAGGGGATTGTCGAGGGCGATGCGGTCTCGGCGATCGCATCGCCCAAGCTGCCGCGTGACCTGCCGGGCGTCCTTACGACCAAGCAGGTCGAGGCGCTGCTCAAGACGCCTGATACCTCGACACCCGCGGGACTGCGCGATGCTGCGATGCTCGAGCTGCTCTATGCATCCGGCGCCCGTATCTCTGAGCTCGCAGCACTCAATGTGGAGTCCATCGCTTGGTCCGAACGCACGTTGCGCCTGTGGGGCAAGGGGAGCAAAGAACGTATCGTCCCTCTGTATCGTCGTGCGCTCGAGGTGACGCGTCTCTATATTGAGGAGGGGAGGCCGGAGTTGCTCGCTCAGGCAAAGCGCCGTGACCTCGCTACCGGGCCGCATCCGCTGCTTATATCGACGCGCGGCAATCGCATGAGCTCCGCCATGCTCAGGCGGCGGTTCCATACGCTGGCGACGCTCGCCGGCATTCCGGCCGACATCGCTCCGCATGCGATGCGCCATACCTTTGCGACCGACTTGCTCGAGGGCGGTGCGGACCTGCGCTCGGTTCAAGAGTTGCTGGGTCATGCGAGCCTGTCTACAACGCAGATTTACACGCATCTCATGCCCGATCGGCTCAAACGTGCCGTGGCTCAAGCCCATCCCCGCGGCGAATAGTGGCTGGGACGTCCCGCACCACACTCAGGTGTGTGGTTTTGATTGCGGGTTGGCAGGAAGATGCATTCCTGCTATCATTCATCGGGTTGCTTCACGGCAACATGTTTTTATCACGCACGCGCGGCTACTTCATACCGTGGTGCCCGGGCTTTGGTAGCACATGTCCGGGTTGGTTTTGGAGGATGACCCCGCGCGGAGGCAAACCACAGGAGGTTTAACATGGCTACCAAGATTAATATCCGCACCCTGCTCGAGGCCGGCTGCCACTTCGGTCACCAGACCCGTCGCTGGAACCCCAAGATGAAGCCGTTCATCTTCGGTGAGCGTAACGGCATCTACATCCTCGACCTCAAGCAGACCATCCTCGACGCCGACCAGGCCTACACCTTCGTCAAGAACGTCGCCAAGGGCGGCAACGTGCTGTTCGTCGGCACCAAGAAGCAGGCTCAGGAGGCCGTCAAGAACGCTGCTGAGCGCGCCAACATGCCTTACATCAACCAGCGTTGGCTCGGCGGTATGCTGACCAACTTCGTCACCATCCGCTCCCGCATCAACCGCATGGAGGAGCTCGAGGCCATGGTCGAGGACGGCCGCATGGCTGTTCTGCCCAAGAAGGAGCAGGCTGTTCTCGGCAAGGAGCTCACCAAGCTCCAGACCAACCTCGGTGGCGCCCGCGACATGAAGGGTCTGCCCCAGGCTCTCTTCGTCATCGACACCAAGCGCGAGGAGAACGCCATCAAGGAGGCTCAGCGCCTGAACATCCCCGTCGTCGCCTTGATCGACACCAACTCCGATCCCGACGAGGTCGAGTACGGCATCCCCTGCAACGATGACGCTATCTCCGCTGTCACCCTTATGTGCGAGCTCATGGCTGACGCCTGCCTCGCTGGCTCTGGTAAGGAGCAGGTCTCCGAGGCCGAGATGGCCGCTGAGCCCAAGGCCGAGTAAATCAGTCTTAGTTAATTCTTTTTCATCTCTTTGAAAGGAACCACAATGGCCCAGATTACCGCCGCTATGGTCAAGCAGCTCCGCGAGATGACCGACTCCCCGATGATGGAGTGCAAGAAGGCTCTCGTCGAGGCTGACGGCGACATGGACGCCGCTGTCGACGTTCTGCGTAAGAACGGCCTTGCCAAGGCTGCCAAGAAGGCTGGCCGTGAGACCAACGAGGGCGCTGTCGCCGCGTTCGTCTCCGAGGATGGCAAGACCGGCGCTCTGCTCGAGCTCTCCTGCGAGACCGACTTCGTTGGCTCCAACGCCAAGTTCACTGGCTTTGCTTCCAAGGTCGCTGAGGTTGTCGCTACCACCGAGCCTGCTGACGTCGACGCTCTGCTCGAGAAGCCGATGGGCGAGGAGACCGTTTCCTCCGAGCTCACCGAGATGATTCACATCATGGGCGAGAACATGAAGATCTCCCGTTTCGCCGCCCGCAAGGCCGAGAACGGCGCGCTCGCTTCTTACATTCACATGGGTGGTAAGATCGGCGTCCTCGTCGAGTTCGCCTTCGAGAAGGCCGAGACCGCTCAGGCTGAGTCCTTCAAGACCTTCGCTCACGACGTTGCCCTTCAGGTTGCCGCCGTCGCTCCGATCTGCGCTACCCGCGATCAGGTTCCGGCCGAGACCGTCGAGCACGAGAAGCAGATCTACATGGCCCAGGCTGCCGAGTCCGGCAAGCCCGAGGCTATCCAGGAGAAGATGGCTGTCGGCCGTCTGGAGAAGTTCTACAAGCAGTCCGTGCTCACCGAGCAGGAGTTCATCAAGGACAGCTCCCTCACCATCAAGAAGTACGCTGAGCAGGTCTCCAAGGAGCTCGGCGACACCATTACCGTCGTTGCCTTTGACCGCCTGGTCCGTGGCGAGTAAATAAGCTCTTGTAGCTGGTAATGAGCAGGCTGTGGGTTTTACTCACAGCCTGCTTTTTCATGGCTCTTATCAGAGCCTTTGATATCATATTGAGAGTCTAATTAAAGGAGGATCGCTTTGTCCGACATCCGATATAAACGCGTGCTTCTTAAGCTTTCCGGCGAAGCACTGATGGGCGACGGCCAATATGGCATCGACCCCAAGGTTACCGACCATCTTGCTAAGCAGGTCAAGGAGCTGCTCGCCGTTGGCCATGAGGTCGGCGTCGTTGTCGGCGGCGGCAATATTTTCCGCGGCATGGCCGGCGCTGCCGGTGGCATGGAGCGTGCTCAGGCCGACTACATGGGCATGCTGGCAACCGTTATGAACGCGCTCGCCCTGCAGGATGCCTTCGAGCACAACGATGTTCCCTGCCGCGTGATGAGCGCTATCCAGATGAACGAGATCTGTGAGCCCTATATTCGTCGCCGCGCTATCAACCATCTGTCTAAGGGCAACGTCGTCATCTTCGCTGCCGGTTCGGGCAATCCGTACTTTACGACCGACACCGCCGCGGCTCTTCGTGCGTGCGAGATCGGCGCCGAGATTCTGATCAAGGCCACCAAGGTTGACGGCATCTACGACAAGGATCCCGTCAAGTGCGCCGATGCCGTCCGTTTTGACAAGATTACCTATCACGAGGTTCTCGTTCGCGGCCTGCAGGTTATGGATTCCACGGCTACGGCATTGTGCCAGGATAATCGTATGCCGATTTTGGTCCTCAACATCGATGGCGAGGACACCGTCAAGCGCGCGCTCGCGGGTGAGCCCGTCGGCACGCTCGTCTATCAGGAGGATTAAGCATGGCAGAGAACATCACCGCCCATATGGACAAGTCGCTCGAGTCCCTCAAGCATAACTTCTCCAAGGTCCGTACCGGTCGCGCCAACGCCAACATTCTGTCCGACATCACCGTTGATTATTACGGTGTCCCCACGCCGGTCACGCAGGTTGCCGCCGTCAAGACCCCCGAGGCTCACATGCTGCTCATCGAGCCGTGGGACAAGGCACTCATCAACGCTATCGTCAAGGCCATCGGCGCTTCCGATCTGGGCATTACCCCCAACTCCGATGGCACCGTCGTTCGTCTGCCGTTCCCGGCCCCCACTGAGGAGCGCCGTCGCGAGCTCGTCAAGGAGTGCCGCGAGTACGCCGAGCAGGCCAAGGTGTCTATCCGTAACATCCGTCGCGACTTCAACAACAAGCTCGAGCGCGATGAGGAGCTCACCGAGGACGATGTCCGTCGCGAGCAGGCCAAGGTCCAGAAGCACACCGATGAGTATGTCGCCAAGGTCGAGGAGCTTCTGAAGGAAAAAGAA
>CABURG010000058.1 GCA_902493835.1 uncultured Collinsella sp.
AGGAGCACAGGAGCACGCCGGCGATGGCGGCAAGCGCCGAGCCGATGGCAAACGTCATCGAGATGGTGCGGTTGACGTTGATGCCCATGAGCTGAGCGGCGGCCTTGTCCTCGGACACGGCGCGCATGGCCTTGCCCATCTTGGTCTTACCTGTAAAGAACATCAGGCCGGCCATGATAACCAGGCAGGCGACGATGGTGACGAGCGAGACGGCGCTTACGTTGAACTTGGCCAAGAACTCCGCCACCTGGAAGGTGACGAGCGAAGTGAAGTTCTTGGGCGTGGCGCCCCACAGAAGCTGCGCGGCGTTCTGCAGGAAGTAAGACACGCCGATAGCCGTGATCAGAACGGCCAGCGGGCCTGCTTGGCGCAGCGGCTTATAGGCCAGACCCTCGATGAGAACGCCGAGAACCGTGCAGACCACACAAGAAAGAATTACAGATACCCAGCCCGGGAGGCCGAGATACGACGTGGCGCAGAACGAGACATAGGCACCGACCATGATGACGTCGCCGTGAGCGAAGTTCAGCATCTTGGCGATACCGTAGACCATGGTGTAGCCCAACGCGATGATGGCATAGACGCTGCCCATGGACAGGCCGTTGACCAGGTATTGGATAAAGACCGTCATGTTCCACATCCCCCTTTCGAATAGGTTTCCAGTTGATGTATGAAACAGGGACGTTACATCGTCCCTAGATACCAAGCAAGCAGGGAAGGCCAAAACCTCCCCTGCTTGGGATCAAAAACCGCTCTATGTAAGGCGGCCAATTAGGCCTGTACGTACTTGCCGTCGGTGATGACGTACGCCGTGGGCTCCTTCTGGACCTGGCCCTTATCGTTCCAGGTGAGCTTGCCGGTCAGACCGTCAACGGTAATCTTGAGCATAGCCTTGGACAGCTTCTCGGCGGCCTCGGTCGGGTCGGCGTCGACACCAAGACCGGCCTCCTTGAGGGCCTCGGCCACCGCGTGCACGCCGTCGTAGGCGTCGGCGGCAAACTGGTCGGGGGTATCGCCGTACTTATCCTTGTAAGCGTTGACGAAGTCGGCGTTCTTCTCGTCGTCGGCGGAGAACGGGGTCATGAGCAGCAGACCCTCGGCAAGAGAGGTATCGAAGCCCTCAACGCCCAGGATGCCGTCCATGCCGTCGCAGCCCATCATCTTGACGTCGTAGCCCATGTCCTTGGCGTTCTTGAGCAGGACGGACGCCGGCGTGTAGTAGATCGGCGCAAAGATCATGGTGGCGCCGGCCTGCTTGGCCTTGGTCAGCTGGTTCGTAAAGCTCGTGGCGGAGTCGTCCTTAAAGGTCTCCTCGTCAACAATCTCGAGCTTGGACTCAGCGGCCTGGGCCTTAAAGGAATCTGCGATGCCCGAAGAATAGGCGTCGCCGGAGTTATAGAACAGCACGAACTTCTCGTCCGCATACTTCTGCGCCAGGAACTTGGCAGCGTTGACGCCCTGGTTGGGGTCGGTGAAGCAAACCTGGAAGACGCAATCCTTGCCGTCGGTGACGTCCTCGGAGGACGCGGACGGGGTGATCATGAACGTCTTGGGGTCGTTACCGCACTCGGCGGCAACGGCAACCGACGCACCCGTGGTGGTCGGGCCGACGAGGGCCTGCATGCCCCAGTCGAGCAGGGTATTGAAGGCGTTGACGGCCTTCTCGCCGTCGGCCTGGTCATCCTCGGCCTTGCTGGCAAGCGGCAGCTCCTTGGTCGAGAAATCCTTGCAGCCAAGCTCGACACCCTGGGTAACGGACTTGCCGTAGGACGCGTTGGCGCCGGTCAGCGGGCCGATGGTGCCGATCTTAAACGAAGCGTCGCCCGAAGCGGAACCGCTATCGCCGCCGTTGGAGGAGCAGCCGGCTAGAATGGACATCGCCCCCAGACCTGCTGCGCTCGCGATAACGCTCCTGCGATTCATAACAGGGTTCAATGACTTACCGGTGAGGCTCGACATGCGGCTCTCCTCTCAAATCTCGTCGGGTTTCGGTTACCCGACAGGCCATCCTTCGCCGTGTTCGGCGTTCGCAAAATACTAGACGCTTTAGTTAAGGAAAGTGGCGATTATTTCAACTTTTCTTTGGATTTGTTCATTTATCCATAATTCTGCGTATTTCTATTATTTTATGCAGTAATGCCACTTTATTGTGTGAAAGTAATGTTTCCGTTCTGTTACAGGCGTCCTTGCCCTGAATAAAACGGCCCGCCGGTCTCGATGTATATGCACTTAGGCGGCGATGTACTTACCGTCCTGAATCACATAGGCCGTAGCAGGCTTTTCGACCTGACCTTCGTCATTCCACGTTAGCTCGCCGGTCAGGCCGTCGATCTTGATCTTGCGCATGGCCTTGGCAAGGTCGCCGGCAATGTCGGCGCCGTCGGCCGTAATGTCGATGTCTGCCTTGTCGATGGCCTCGACGATGGCGTGGACGCAATCGTAGGCGTCGGCGGCAAACTGGTTAGGCGTCTCGTCGTAGGCGTCCTTATATGCCTTGACGAAGTCGGTATTCTTCTCGTCGTCGGCGGAGAACGGGGTCATGAGCATATCGTCGGCGATCTCACCCGAGACGGCGACGGCAGCACCGGTCGTGACGGGGCCGACGAGCGCCTGCATGCCCCAGTCGCACAGGGCAAACCTTATGGTGCAAACGTTGACAGTTTGTTACGGAAGAACGTTTGTAGCGAGCATGTTTCCAATGTTTCCGCAGCGTTTCGGGGGTGCCGTTTTGTGCGACTCCTGTTGCCTAGCGAGCACGCGCCCTCGGTTCACGCTAGAATGCACTCAACCTTTAAGCGGTTAATCCATCCATAAGATGCACGAAGGAGCTATCTATGAGCGAACCCCTGCGCACCGTGAACGTCGGCCTCATCGGTCTGGGAACCGTCGGCGGCGGCGTGGCCCGTCTGATCAAGAGCCACCACGATGAGTACCTGGCCGCCTACGGCATCGACCTTAAGCTGACCCGCGCCTGCGCGCTTGCCTGGGAGCAGGCCGAAGCCGCCGGTATTGAGCGCGAGGCCTTTACGAGCGACTGGCACGACGTCGTCACCGACCCCGCCGTCGATATCGTCGTCGAGCTCATCGGCGGCGAGCACCCCGCGACCGAAATCTTCACCACCGCCTTCGAGAACGGCAAGCACGTCGTCTCTGCCAACAAGGCCCTGCTGGGCCGTCATGTCGAGACGCTCGCCGAGAAGGCGCGCGCGTGCGGCGTGCAGATTAAGTGCGAGGCCAGCTGCGGCGGTGGCATCCCCATTGTCAGCACGCTCGAGCACGACCTGGTGGGCAACAAGATCCTGACCATCGCTGGCATTCTCAACGGCACCACCAACTACATCCTGTCGCGCATGGACGCCGAGGGCGCCGATTACGCTGACGTGCTCGCCGACGCCCAGGCAAAGGGCTATGCCGAGGCCGACCCGTCCGCCGACGTCGACGGCTTCGACGCCGCCAGCAAGACGGCAATCCTCGCTTCCATCGGCTTTGGCACCCGCGTTACCACCGACGATGTTTACCAGCAGGGTATCCGTACCATCGGCGCCGAGGACATTGCCCAGGCCCGCGAGCTCGGCTACACCATCAAGCTGCTGGGGATCGCACGCAACACCGACGCCGGCGTCGACGTCCGCGTGCATCCCACGCTCATCCCGGCAGACCATATGCTCGCCAAGGTCAACGGCGCCATGAACGCCGTCTACGTGGTGGGTGACGCCGTGGGCGAAACCATGTTCTACGGTGCCGGCGCAGGCTCCTTCCCCACCGCGAGCGCCGTCGTGGGCGATATCCTGTCGCTCTCCGAGCAGATCAGCCGCGGCGTGGCTCCGCTGCCCGAGATTGAGCCCTATGGTCACAACCTCGCCTTTAAGCCCATGGACGAGCTCCAGACCAAGTACTATGTGCGCCTGAAGGTCGCCGACCGCGTGGGTGCCCTGTCCGAGACGGTCGACATCTTTGCCAAGCACAACATCTCGATCTCGCTCATCAACCAGGTCGAGGACGGCAAGTCGGGCGCCAGCGATACTTGCTCGGTCATCTTCCTGACGCACCGCGCGCTCGAGAAGGACGTCCAGGCTGCCACCGCCGAGCTTGCCAGCGTCGACTGCGTAGCCGAGGTCGCCAACGTCCTGCGCATCGAGGACGTTGAGGCTTGGACCGAAGGCGTCATGGCGAACTAGTTCGGTTTACACCCCACAACGCATTTGCTCGAAGGGCTCCCGTCCGATGTGGGATGGGAGCCTTTTTGTCTCCTGCCCTAAGCACAACGACAGGGCACATTTGCGCGAGCCGCTCATCGGTAACGCGGGCTACCGTTCACCGATATGCAAACACGGCCGATTCCGGTTACGGCTACGCTGTGCTGCGAATGTCCGCCCGCGATGAGAGGAAATACCATGTTGCTCGAGGGCAAGAAAGCAATCATCACCGGAGGCACGCGCGGTATCGGCTATGCCATCGCCTGCCGTTTTATCGAGGAGGGCGCCTCCGTCACTGTCTTTGGCTCGCGTCAAGAGACCGCCGATGCGGCCGTTGAGAAGCTGACAGCCGCCTATCCCGACGCCAAGGTCTGGGGCCGCTCCTGCGACCTCACCTCACTCGAAGCCGTGACCGAGGCCTTTACCCAGGCTGCATCCGACATGGGCGGCTTGGACACGGTCGTCAACAATGCCGGTATCTCCCAGCGTTCACCCCTCTTGGACTACACGGCCGAGGAGTTCGCAAAGGTCATGGACCTTAACGTCGTCGCCGTCTTTAATGGCCACCAGGCTGCCGCCAAGATCATGACCGAGGCCGGCCACGGCGGCACCATCACTACCACAAGCTCGATGGTCGCCAAGTACGGCCAGCCCTCCGGCGTCGGTTACCCCACGTCCAAGTTTGCCGTCAACGGTATGGTCCAGTCACTCTCGCGCGAGCTCGCCCCTATGGGTATTCGCGTCAACGCCGTTGCCCCTGGCGTGACTAAGACTGACATGGTCGCCAACCTGCCCGAAGAGGTCATCAAACCCATCATCGCCACTATCCCTCTCGGCCGCATGGGTGAGCCCGAGGACGTCGCCAACGCCTTCGTTTTCCTAGCGAGCGACATGTCCTCCTATGTCACGGGCGCCGTGCTCCCCGTCGACGGAGCCGCCCGCTCTTAAGGGACCACAAGCCTCAGCTCCCAGCCTCAACATAGTCCAACAAAGAAGGCGCGCCGTCTGCATCAACTGCAGGCAGCGCGCCTTCTTCTGTTTGAAAGGGAAGCTGTGTCCCGGAATTCCGACTCAGACCGGGACGCAGCTTCCCTCAGGGCCATGTTTCGGAAAGAGCGCCCCGTTTTGAACGCCGATTCTGGGATACCGTTTCCGCAACGGGTCTCTCGCGGAAACTGCATCCCACTCTGAGCGCCCATTCCGGGACACAGTTTCCCAACGGCCCCCGTTTCGGAAACCACATCCCGTTCCGAGCCTTCAAAGCGGGACGCGGCTTCCCCGAGAGAGTATCGACTACTTGCCGTCGTCGTCCTCGGCTTCTTCTCTTGCATAGAGCTCCAGCATGCGACGGCGGTATTCGCGCACGGCGAGCTTGGCGCGCTCCAGGCGGCGACGCTCGCGCGGAGTCAGCTCGGACGGGTCGACCTCGTCTCCATAGGTCTTATCGGCAAGCAGGTGCGCAGCGTCCACGATGCGGGCATCGATGTGGCCGCTCGCCGCCTCGGCGGAAAGACGCTCGGCAATCGTATCGAGCGTAGGCAGGCCCTCGAATACGCGACCATGGCCATGCGAAGTCAGCAGCTCATGCTCGCGCGCGAGCAAGCTCGCTAGGTCGTGGTGGGCGCGCAGGATGTCGAGCGCATCGGATGGATGCTCGGCAACCTCTGCCACGGCGGTGACCGGCGCCGCATCGACCACGCGGTAGAAGAGCTGCGCGAGCAGCGGCATCAAGAACACCGTGATGGCGCCGGCAGCGACCATAACCGATGCGACGTCTTGCGACAGCGCGCCCGCGTTGACGGCAACGCTCGTCACGGCAACGATGATCGGCAGCGCCGTGGTGCAGTACAGGGCCACGGTAATGCGACCATACGCCGACACATCGCGCGTCGCAGGACAAATGCTCATGGAAATAAGAATGGGCACGGCACGAATAATCAACAACGCCACGATAAAGCCCACGAGCAGACCCGGGCGCGACGCCACGGCCGTCAGATCGATCTTTGCGCCCGATACGGTAAAGAACACCGGAATCAAAAAACCGTAGGCCAGACCGTCGAGCTTGGTCTCGAGCGTATGGTTGCCCTCGGGGATGATATAGCGCAGGACAAAGCCGGCGGCAAAAGAACCCAACACGATGTCGAGATCAAAGACAGCCGAGAATGCCACGAGCGTGACCAGGATGAGCACCGTCAGGCGCACGAAGGTCTGCGACGTGGTATCGGCGCGCTCCTCAACAAACGCAAAGAAGCGGCTGCCGACGCGCTTGGAGCGGCTCGGGACCACGGCCAGCAACACGCAAACCACCGCAAACAAGCCAAGGATAACGAGCGTTTGGATGCCAGTGCGGGCAGACAACAGCACCGACATGGCGAGCACGGGACCGAGCTCGCCCCAAGTGCCATACGCGAGAATCGAGTCGCCCACGCGCGTGCCGGTGAGCGAGCGCTCACGCATAATGGGCACGAGCGTACCGAGCGCCGTCGAAGTGAGGGCAAGCGTCACGGCGATACCGTCGAAATGACTGACTGAGAACCACGGGGTAAAGCGCACGGCAAGCCAGGCGATACCAAACGTGACGACCCACGTCGCCAAGCCGTAGCGCCCCTCGACGCCCGTGATGCTCTTGGGGTCGATCTCAAAGCCGGCAAGCAGGAACAAAAAGGCCAGGCCCAGCTCGGACACAAGCGAGACCTCAGCATCTACATGGATGACGCCGAGCATATGGGGTCCCAGCACCGCGCCGAGCACGAGCAAAAAGACCGTCTCGGGAACGGGTTTTCCGGGAATCGCCGAGGCGATAAAAGGACTCGCAAAGGCCACGAGTGCGATGATGGCGAGCGAAACGAATGCCATGTGATGCCTTTCTCTTGTTTGCGCTTCACTGTAGCACCCTCGCCGTCCTCAACGCGCCGCGAGCTGTCGTATCATAGTGAGGTTTACAAACATGTGGCTCAAGGCGACCGCAGGGCAGACCCCGCAAACCGACCGCTGCCGCATACCGTACCGTACGCCCAACCGATCAGGAAGGCAGGAACCAATGGTCTCTCGTATCTACGTGGAGAAGAAACCCGGGTTCGACGTCGAGGCTCAGCAGCTCAAGGGCGAGCTGACCGAAATTCTCGGCATCAAGGGCATCGAGGCCCTGAGGATCATCAACCGCTACGACGTCGAGGGCATCGACGAGGAGCTTTTCCGCTCCTGCGTGCCGACCGTCTTTAGCGAGCCCCAGGTCGATGTGACCTACGACGAACTCCCCGCAAGCGATGGCGCCGTCTTTGCCGTCGAGTTCCTGCCTGGCCAGTTTGACCAGCGCGCCGACTCCGCCAGCGAGTGCGTGCAGCTCATCAGCCAGGGTGAGCGCCCCGCCGTGCGCTCCGCCAAGGTCTATATGATCTCGGGCGCTCTGGACGAGGCCGCCATCGATGCCATCAAGCACTACGTGGTGAACCCCGTCGAGGCTCGCATCGCCTCGCTCGACCTGCCCGAGACGCTGTACATGGAGACCCCCGAGCCCCAGCCCGTCGAGGTGCTCGACGGCTTCCGCGAGCTCGACGAGGCCGGCCTTGCCGCCTTTATCGCCGATCGCGGCCTTGCCATGGACGAGGCAGACATCGCCTTCTGCCAGCAGTACTTCCGCGATGAGGACCGCGACCCCACCATCACCGAGATCCGCGTGATCGACACCTACTGGTCCGACCACTGCCGCCACACCACCTTCGGCACCGTCCTGGACGACGTGACGATCGACGACGCCGTGGTGCAGCAAGCCTTCGACCGCTACATGGAGATGCGCCACGAACTCGGCCGCGACGCCAAGCCCGTCTGCCTCATGGACATGGGCACCATCGGCGCCAAGTACCTTAAGAAGACCGGCGTCATGACCGATGTCGACGAGTCCGAGGAGATCAACGCCTGCACCGTCAAGGTGAAGGTCGATGTCGACGGCGAGGACCAGGACTGGCTGTTCCTGTTTAAGAACGAGACCCACAACCACCCGACCGAGATCGAGCCCTTCGGCGGTGCCGCCACCTGCGTGGGCGGCGCCATCCGCGACCCCTTGTCGGGCCGCAGCTACGTGTACCAGGCCATGCGTGTCACCGGCGCCGGTGACCCCACCGTCCCGGTTTCCGAGACGCTCGAGGGCAAGCTGCCGCAGCGCAAGCTCGTGACCACTGCCGCCGCCGGCTACTCCAGCTACGGCAACCAGATCGGCCTTGCCACCGGTCAGGTCAACGAACTCTATCACCCCGGTTACGTGGCCAAGCGCATGGAGGTTGGCGCCGTCGTGGGCGCTACCCCGGCAAACCACGTTCGTCGCGAGTGCCCCGCTCCCACCGACAAGATCATCCTGCTGGGCGGCCGCACCGGCCGCGATGGCATCGGTGGCGCCACCGGCTCCTCCAAGACCCAGAACACCGAGTCCATCGAGACCTCGGGTGCCGAGGTCCAGAAGGGCAACGCCCCTGTCGAGCGCAAGCTGCAGCGTCTGTTCCGCCGCGGCGACGCCTGCCGTCTGATCAAGCGCTGCAACGACTTTGGCGCCGGCGGCGTCTCGGTCGCCGTGGGCGAGCTTGCCGACGGCCTGTATGTCGACCTGGACACCGTGACCAAGAAGTACGACGGCCTGGACGGCACCGAGCTCGCTATCTCTGAGTCCCAGGAGCGCATGGCCTGCGCCGTCGCCGACGGTGACGTCGAGGAGTTCATGGGCTACGCCGCCGAGGAGAACCTGGAGGCGACCGTTATCGCCGAGGTTACCGCTGAGCCGCGCATGCGCATGGCCTGGAACGGCGTCGCTATCGTCGACCTGTCCCGCGAGTTCCTCAACTCCAACGGCGCACCCAAGCACCAGGTCGCCCACGTGTGCGCCCGTAGCGTGTGGCAGCCCAGCTGGGCCGGCACCACGCTCGCCGAGCGCATGACCTCGCTCGTCACCGACCTCAACGTCGCTTCCAACAAGGGCCTTTCCGAGCGCTTCGACTCCACCATCGGCGCCGCGACCGTGCTCATGCCCTTTGGCGGCAAGACGCAGCGTACCCCCTCGCAGGCGATGGCGGCGCTGCTGCCGGTGCTGCCGGGTAGCAAGACCGAGCAGGGCAGCGTGATGGCCTGGGGCTGCGACCCCGACGCACTGAGCGCCGATCCTTACACGGGCGCGCACAGCGCGGTCTACACCTCGGTTGCTAAGATCGTCGCCGCGGGCGCCGATTATCACAAGGCATATCTCACCTTGCAGGAATTTTTTGAAAAGCTCCGCAATGAGCCCGTGCGCTGGGGCAAGCCTTTTGCCGCGCTCCTCG